>NZ_VOZC01000007.1:0-211682 GCF_013419975.1 Acinetobacter sp. YH12041
CCCTTCCCGAACTCAGAAGTGAAACCTCTTAGCGCTGATGGTAGTGTGGGGTCTCCCATGTGAGAGTAAGTCATCGCCAGCTCATTATTCCAAAAGCCCTCTGCTCACGCAGGGGGCTTTTTTTATAGAAAAAATAAAGATGAAATAGAAAAAGGCTTAAATAAATTTAAGCCTTTATATTTATGGATTAATATTTCTGGAATGCATTTAATTAATCATTAGTACGTTCTAATTACATCGATTTTTTAAGTTGCTTCTGGTGCGTTAAAACTTCTTTTGCATATTTTTTGCCTTGTTTACGCATTTTCCGATCTTTCTCATAGGCAGTAGGGCCTACATTATAATAGCCCAGCGCTTTTTCTAGGCTGCCACTAGATTCCTGATAACGTGACAGAATATAACTCCCACATCCAATATTTATTGCTTCATTAAATAAATCAGGTCCACATGTAGATTGCCAATAACGCGGAACAATTTGCATAAGACCCACAGCACCTGCAGGTGAAGCGACCTGACTGCGATAGGTAGATTCCTGTCGAATCACGGCTGCTACTAGCAAGGGATCTAGACTATGTCTTTCGGCATTTTGAATAATTAAAGGTGAAACGCGAGTAGCAGTTATCGCAGGCACAGCATATGCAGTCTGAATTCCTTGAGACAGTTTAGCAGAGCGTTTTTCTAAGGAATTACCTCCTAGTGAGGAGCAAGCACTTATTAATATTGTACTTAAACCAAGTATCCCAATTTTTAAAGTAGTAGGATTTAAGACCTTTAATAATGAATAGTTTTTGCCAGAAAATTTGCCCAACAACTTTCAGCTTCCCTGTATTTTTAAAATTAGATTGATCTTAGGAAGATGTATGAAAATCGTCAAGAAATTAGATGATTTGTTTACAAAGACAAATTAGATTTTATTGAATAATGAATTTTTTATGAAGAATTGTTTAAAGAAAAGCCAATTAACAGTCGAATTTGTATCTCAGGCTTTTCTTTAAAGTGTATGTGTTTAGATGCACAAGAAAGCTTAGTCTAAAGTTTTTAGCATCCAGATTTCACAAGCTGCACTATGACCTGTATTGCCTTCGGGATGATCGAGATGTTCAAAACCTAATTTTTCGTAAAGCTTCACTGCCTGCCAAAGACTTGCAGTAGTCTCAAGATAGATTCGTTTAAAGTTCTGCTCATGAGCAAAGTCAAAGGTCAGATTTAAAATCTTTTTTGCAAATCCATAACGACGAATAATGGGTAAGAAATACATTTTCTGTATTTCTAGAATACTCTGATCACCCTGTAATGGCGCAATACCTCCGCCACCAAAGACTTGATCCTGCTCATCGATAATGACCCAATAAGCTGCATTTGGCTGCTGATATACTTCATACAGGTTATCCAAAATTGAATCACCGACAGCAAAGCCGGACTCTGCTGCAAGCCCGAATTCTACGGAAACTTCACGAATAATCTTGGCAATTTGAGCATTATCTTGAGGTTGTAGAGGACGAATAGAATACATAGATTATGATATAAAGAAGGATGGAAATTTTATAGTCCGAATACCGTAAAAAATCCATCCTTTTTATTGCTTCATTTTTAATAAAGCAGTATTTCCAGTTTTTGATTATTTTAATTCGCTTGAAGATTTACCTAGTTCACGTCGGGCAATAATGAGTTGCTGGATCTGTTGAGTTCCTTCAAAAATATCCAGAATCTTGGAGTCCCGCGCCCATTTTTCTAAAAGTTCTGCCTCGTTATAGCCTACAGACGCTGCTAATTCGACACACTTCAAAGTGATTTCATTCGCGATACGACCCGCCTTGGCTTTGGTAATAGAAGCTTCACGGGAATTAGGCTTACGATTATCCGCCATCCACGCAGCTTTTAACATTAATAAACGGGCAGATTCCCATTCGGCTTCCATACGATAAATCTGCGCTGCAATATTCGATGTTTGTAAGTAAGGTGTATGGTACTCAGAATCTAGCTGATCCTTAAAAATTTCCTTGGTTCTCTCTAAAGAAGCTTTAGAGCAACCAATTGCCATCGCTGCAACGAGTGGGCGGGTATTATCAAAAGTTTCCATGACCCCAGCAAAACCCTTGGCCACATCAATTTCAGCATGTCCAAGCAAATTAGCAGCAGGTATACGACAATCAATAAAACTAATTGCAGCCGTATCCGAGGCTTTAATGCCTAGCTTATGTTCCAGACGCTCGATTTTCATGCCGGGTGTGCCTTTGGGTACGACAAAGGATTTAATTGCAGCACGGCCAAGTTTTTTATCTAAAGTCGCCCAGACGACAACCGCATCTGCACGTTCGCCAGAGGTGACAAAGATTTTTTCACCATTGAGGATATAGTCATCACCATCTTTAATGGCAGTGGTACGAATGGCAGCTGAATCCGAACCACAGCCTGGTTCAGTAATCGCCATCGCTGCCCATATACCATGAAAGCGTTGCAACTGTTCGTCATTAGCAACGGCAGCAATGGCTGAATTTCCTAACCCTTGACGCGGCATGGATAAAAGCAGTCCGGTATCACCATAACACATTTCGACAATACTAAGTGCTGTCGACATATTGACGCCATTTTTATTGCTTTCATCGCTATCACCGCGTTTATTGACCGCAGCTCCTGCATTCATGCCTTCGCTGCCTTGGTTCATACCATCGACGACAGAGGCAAGCATATCCAACTCTTTCGGATAAGCATGTTCAGCTTTGTCATACTTGCGTGAAATAGGGCGGAGTACATTCAGGGCAACTTCATGTGCCTGATCAATCAGCAAGTTGAATTTTTTAGGATTTTGCAAGTTCATTTATTTTTTTCCTTATTCTTTGCTCAGGCATGAAGGCCAGAATGTACGATTGCTGTTGCTCTTAAGTCCCGATACCAGCGTTCTACCGGATGTTCCTTAGTGAAGCCATGTCCGCCGAGAATCTGTACGCCATCTGTGCCAATTTTCATGGATTTTTCTGCACAGAGCAGACGGGCCAGATAAGCTTCTCGATGAAAATCCTGCCCGGATTCTGCCAGACTGGCGGCATTCAGGATCAGCATTTGCATGGCATCAATTTCAATCGCCATATCTGCAATCATAAAAGCTACACTTTGCCGATGGGAAATTGGTTCACCAAAGGCTGTGCGTTCATTGGTATATTGCACACAGTATTTTTTAACCGCTTCACAGGTACCGACCGCCATGGCACACCACATTAAATTGCCTAGATCAAGAAAAGCGGTGTAATCAAAATCGTCATCTCCCAAGCGTTGTGCCGGTGTGTTATTAAATTTGAGATTCACAGTTTGAGTGGCTTTCAAGCCCATAGCCGGAGATTTTTGTGCAGTAATGGTATTATTGCGTTGCACAATAAATACTTCGGTTTTGCCATTCAGATCTGCACTGACCAGATAGATATCAGCAGTTTCTCCGAGCATCACCAAGGTTTTTTCACCATTAATTAAATAGTGATCTCCATTCGACGTTGCTTGAGTTTTTAACTGATAAGGATTAAAGGCAGCTGTTGCTTCCTGTACTGCGAAGGTAGCTTTAAGATGAGGATCATCAGCGAATGCAGTCAAATACTCAGTCTGAACCTGTTCTGAACCCCAACGGGTAATGGCATTAATCACACTAAAGGTAGAAAGCAGACCGGCGGTCAGACTGAAATCACCTTGAGCCAACTGTTGAGCCATCAGGACATTACTGACGATATTCTGTTCTGCAGCTACGCCACCTAGAGTTTCAGGCAGCGCATAAAAATTAAGACCCAGATCAGTTGAATATTGCCAGAGTTCCTCTGGAAAGATTTCATGATGATCTGCATCATGTGCCAAAGGATAAAGGACTTCACTGGCAAACTGCTGCATCGCCTCACAGGTCATTTGCTGTTCTTCAGTCAGATTCAGATCGAACAGGGATTTAGACTGATGTGGTAAACGTTGTCTTTGAATTTTCTGACCAGATTTCAGAATTTTATGAGTCTGGCTGAGTGTTTTAAAACCTGCTTTAGAGCTTTGATAAAGAGATTTTTCTAAAAATTTACGCAGCTTTAATTGGTCGAGTAAATCACTTCCAGCCACTTTGGTCAGGATGGACAAGCCAAATCCTTGTGCTTTGTTCACCATATTGTTCATTCTAATTATCCTACGGGGTGTTATCTTATTTGCCTGATGTTGACATGCAGTTCTAGAAAAAACCATGTCATCAATGACATGAATCATTGTCAATTTATAATTAAAATAAAGAGGGGATTTAAAAATTTAAGATATTGAAACTAAATAGAAAAATAAAATAAGAAAAATTAGGTTTTTATCAAAAATTGACCCGAATGACAAAATCATCCGGGTCTTATATAAGGCTAATAATAACTTAGTCGTTTAGAGATGACGTTTAATCATTGCGCGTACATTAGTTTTCGCATCAATCACCGTCATGAAGGTATAAGCGCCAATGAACTTACGGCTGATAAACATAAATTCTTTAGGCGGTACACTGAAATAACGTGAAGCCATGGATTTAGAAGCTTGCTGCATTACCCGGCTATGAAGCTGGCTTTTTTTCCAGTTATAGCGGTCATGTTCATCCATCACACCTGGAGGCAGGTCTTTATTGTTCATTGGCGAGCTGAAGGCTTCTGTGGCTAACAGGAAGACTTTCGCCATATCCGGTTTGATGCTAGGCGGAATAGAATCAAAGAATTCATAACCGGTCATGGCTTTCACCATCATGTCTGAATCATGATGATAACCGGCCTGGATCAGGTTACGCGCTACATTGAGTAGATGCTGGTCAAACTGACGGATTGCACCGAAGTCGAGAAGCACAATCTTGTCCTGAATATTTTCGCCATCCCCTAGACGTACCAAATAATTGCCGAAATTCGGGTCAGTCTGCATCTCACCCCATTCAAAAATCTCACGTACTGCGATTTCAAGGGAAGCTTCCCCCAGTTTATTACGACGTTCCTGTGGTAGAGACAGCATTACTGGACTATTGATCGGTACACCACGTTCAAAGGTCATACACAGGACACGGTCAGTACAATAGTTATCGATGATGGTCGGTACGATATATCGTGGATCATTTTGCAGACGTTTACAGAAACGACGGGTCGTATCCGCCTCAATTTTATAATTGACCTCACGATGCATCATCTCACGAACTTCATCGAACCATTGATCAAATTCACGGGTTTGCGGCACCATACGGGTCAATTTGAGCATGTTCTTAAACAGGCTCATATCAGAATCAATAGCCTCAGCTACACCCGGGTACTGGATTTTAAGCACCAGTTCCATGCCATCTGACTTGCGTACAGCACGGTGAACCTGAGCCAAAGAGGCGGTACCTAGGGGCTCATGATCAACCGTCAGATCATCTAGCTTGGAACCTAATTGCTGTTGTAATTGGGCTTTGATCGCCGGCCAAGCCAAAGCGACTGTTTTATTATTTAAAGTATTTAAGGCTTGAGTAACTTCTTCTGGCAGAAAATGCTCGCCATACAGGGCCATCATCTGGCCAATTTTGACAATTGAACCTTTAAGCTTGCCAATTTCTGCAACCAGATAATCGGCCTGTTCTTTCATGGCTTTTTTGCGTCTTCTTTCTTTTTCTTCTTCACTCGAGAACATAGAACCCGCACTGGATGCTGCCCAGCGCGTACCTGCCAGCAAAGATGCCTTTGCGATCGATAAGCGTCGATCCATTGAGGAAGTTTTCAATTGTTTAAGCTTATCGTTCTGATCTGACATGTAAACTCAATCCTTTTATCAGCATAAAGCGGAATAAATCATTGTAATGGATATTACCGTGTCTGCACGTATTAAAAAAGTTTAAGCCGCTGAATTCACGGTGAAAATCTCGGCAAGAGCATATCGCTTGCCGTTTTGACCAGTGTAGGGTGAATATTATGACATTTGAAATTGAATTTTTAATTCAGATCGTTGTTGTAACTGTTGTTTATTTGTTTGAATATGTTGATGAATTAGGTTCTGGACTGTTTCATGCATAAAACCCAGCGCATAACCCTTCACAATAATGATGCTTGGCAAGCTGAAAAACAGGTATTTGGCATCTTCCAAAGTCGCACTATTAAATACACCTTGCTGCATTAACGTGGTCTGTAAAAATACCTTTTCCTGCTGCACCTGACTGGATAACTGGTCATTCCAGTAGTTCTGGCGCATGGCCATAAGATTGTTGTGCTTATAGCTCATAAGATCTGGGCTCGTTTGGACATCATTGCCGAATTATATGCGGCCATAAAATCAAGTTTCAACCAAAGAACTGTGACATCTTTTTAAGCGAGAAAAATATAGGATTTTATCAAGGACTCAGTTAGTATCAGGCAATAATTTAAACAAGATTCATTATTCAATATTGATTGGAAACAAGCCAGTTTTGGTGAAGGGGATACTATGCGTTTTGCATGTTTATTAATGGCAGGTTGTTTGGGGACGATGGCATTACAGGTTCAGGCGGCTACAGGTTATTCTCAGGAATATACCCAGTGCATGAACTTTAGTTATGGCAATACAGCTAAACTGCAGAAATGTGTGAAAAAAGAATTAAAAGCACAGAATAAACGTCTGAAGAAAAACTATAAGACTTATCTGAAATTGAATGCGGGTTATCGTAATAATATTCGTGATCAGCATACAGTGTGGCAACGTAAATTATCACAGCAATGCAAGCTGACCATGAATACCCAATATGCCCAGATTAAACAGGGTCAATGTGCGCTGGAGATGGTAAAAGATCAGGCGAATTTGTATCAATTGCGTTCTTATCGTGCCGGTGCTTAAACTGGTTTTAAGTTAATAAATCCTTCCGGAAATAGCGATAAATCTTAAAAAGCAGGATTCTAATCTGCCTGAAATCCAGAAGATCTGTAATGGATAAACCATGGAGAATTCGGGTTTTTCATGGTTTTGGCATTATAAAAGACCTCAAAACAAGGTATCATAAGGCGTTCTAAAAAATGACCTTGGAGACGCCTTAAGTGGATCGACCGACTATTAGCCCTGAACATTTGCAGGAAGCCGCTGAAAATTTAACTACCATTCGTGATTTTATTCGTTTTGGGGTTACAGCATTACGTCAATACGATGCGCACTTAGGTCAAGGTACAGAAGATTATTTTGCTGAAAGTTCAGCGCTGGTTCTGCAAACCTTGTCACTGGACTGGAATGCAGATCCTGAAATTCTGGATTCTAAATTATTGCCGAGTGAAGTCGCTGAGTTCTTGAGCTTGCTGGAACGCCGCATTAATGAACGTGTTCCAACCTCTTACTTATTGAATCTGGCCTATTTCTTCGGTAAGCCATTCTATGTCGATGAGCGTGTTCTGATTCCACGTTCGCCAATCGTTGAGCTGATTGAAAACCGCTTTGCTCCTTATTGCCTGACTGAAAATGGTGAAATGGGCGCGGCAGTAAATAACCTGCCAGAAAACCCGAATCCAAAAACTCCACAACGCATTCTGGATATGTGTACCGGTTCTGGCTGTATCGCGATTGCATTGGCCTATGCTTTCCCGGATTCAGAAGTGGATGCAACCGATATTTCTAAAGAAGCTTTGGAAGTGGCGCAGATTAACTGTGAACATCACAGTAAGCAGTACCAAGTAGCGTTACTTGAATCTGATCTGTTCGCTAAAATTCCAGCTGAAAACCAATATGATCTAATCGTATCTAATCCTCCATATGTCGATGCAGAGGATATGGCTGATCTTCCTGATGAATTCCATCATGAGCCAGAGCTGGCATTGGCTGCTGGTCAAGACGGTCTGGATCTAGTTCGCAAGATGTTGGCTCAAGCAGCTGATTATCTGACTGAAGACGGTTTGATCGTGATTGAAGTGGGTAATTCTGAATGGGCGATGAAGCAAAACTTCAATACCGTTGATTTCCACTGGTTGCAGTTCCAACGTGGTGGTTCAGGTATCTTTGCACTGACTGCAGCCCAATGCCGTCAATATCGTGATTTATTCATTCAATCTGTTAATTCATAAGGAGTCGTTGACATGGCAGGTAATAGTATAGGGCAACTCTTCCGTGTAACGACTTGTGGTGAATCTCATGGTGTTGGCTTAATGGCCATTATTGATGGGGTTCCACCTGGGATTGAACTGTCTGAAGCCGATTTGCAAAAGGATCTGGACCGTCGTAAGCCAGGTACTTCAAAATTTGCAACACAGCGTAAAGAGCCAGATGAAGTTGAAATTATTTCGGGTGTGTTTGAGGGTAAAACAACCGGTACTTCAATTGGCCTTTTAATCCGTAATACGGATCAGAAATCGAAAGATTATGGCAATATTGCGCAAACTTTCCGCCCGGGTCATGCAGATTATACTTATACCCAAAAGTATGGTTTCCGTGACTACCGTGGCGGTGGCCGTTCAAGTGCGCGTGAAACTGCGATGCGTGTTGCAGCAGGTGCGATTGCCAAGAAATTCCTATTTGAGAAATTTGGTATTGAAATCCGTGGTCATGTGACTCAGATCGGTACTGAAAAAGCAGAAAAACTGGACTGGAATGAAGTTCCAAATAACCCGTTCTTCTGTGGTGATGTTGATGCGGTGCCGCGCTTTGAAGCACTCGTGACTTCATTACGTGAACAGGGTACAAGCTGTGGTGCACGCCTTGAGATCATTGCTTCGAAAGTTCCTGTTGGTTGGGGTGAACCAGTATTTGATCGTTTAGATGCGGATATAGCACATGCCATGATGTCAATTAATGCCGTGAAAGGCGTGGAAATTGGTGATGGTTTTGGTGTGGCTGAGCAGTTCGGTCATGAAACCCGTGATGAACTCACAACAGATGGCTTCCTGGCGAACCATGCTGGCGGTATCTTGGGTGGTATTTCTAGCGGTCAGGATATTCGTGTTTCGATTGCGTTGAAACCAACGGCTTCCATCACAACTCCGGGTAAAACCATTACCATTAATCGTGAAGATACGGATGTCCTGACCAAAGGCCGTCATGATCCTTGCGTGGGTGTACGTGCAACCCCAATTGCTGAAGCGATGCTAGCAATTGTTTTGATGGATCACTTCATGCGCCATCGTGCACAAAATGCCGATGTCGTTGCGCCGTTTGAGCCAATTGAACCTAAATAATTTGCTTTATAGAAGCAAATGAAATTAAAGTCAGGCTTCGGTCTGACTTTTTTATATTTATAAAATGAAAAATAACAATATTCGTTTAGCCCAACCTATAGACATTGAAAGCATTGTTAAGTTAATTAATACAGCTTATCGATCTAATTTGGGCTGGACGCATGAACATGGCATTGTTTCAGGTGATCGAATTAATAAGACTCAGTTAAGTGAGCTTTTAACACGGTCTGATTTTGAACTTTATGTCTTGGAAAATGATGACCAACTGGTGGGTTGCATTGGTTTGATGCACTTCCCAGATTGTTTTGAAATCGGCAGTTTTGCTATTGACCCAGTCCGGCAAAATTCAGGTTATGGCCGAATATTGTTAGATTTCGCTGAGCAATACTCCAGAGAAAAAATACCTTTCAAAAAACTTAGAATGTCTGTTCTTAATGTTCGCATTGAATTAATCGCGTATTATGAGCGTCGTGGTTATCACCAAACCGGCAAAACAGAGAGTTACCCACTGGATGCAGATGTTGGACAGCCTTTAGTAGATTTAAATCTGGTGATTTTAGAAAAGAGTCTCGAAAAGATTTATGAAGTTATTTGAATCTATGTTTGATTCTAAGTGTGTTTAATAAGAATAATGACAGGATGTATGAATGGAAGTATGGTTAAGTGCTGAATTAAGTAGGGAAGTGTTAACAGAAGATCATCTTGATCTCGAAAATAAAGCACGTAACGCAGTAGAAAATGCCTTAAATGCTCAACTACAAAATAAGTCGTATGATATTCCGATAGATAAATGGAAGTGCATTGAAATTATGATGGGAATTGATAGTTTTGATGAACGTATTTTTTATTCATTTAAACGTAGAAATATGGATTTCCGTTTAAGGATTGATCCAACAACTTTTAAGGCAACAGATGATTTAGGCCGTGAGAGACTCATTTTTAGGATGCTCTTAAGAAGCCTAGATTTGTTAAAAGTTAAGTTTGAAAAAGTCCGTCCGAAGCTTGATGCAAAGGTTTATGAGGAGCTTGAAAGACTAAAAAGTGATGCACTAAATGTTGCAAAAGATGAAAGTTGGATTTAAAGCGTATTTTAATTAAAGCCAGCCCGAGTGTTTTTTTTTATTATCCATTGAATTTTCCACTATTTTTATCCTGAAATGAGCCGGTTGTTGTATCCTTGCTCATTGACAGGCAATTGAATTGGATGCGATTGCCGCAAAACCCATATCATGAGTTGTTCAATGTTTCAGACTATCTTCACTGTACTGTTTCCGCTTATTGGCCTGATTACTTTGGGCTATGTATTAAAACAAAGGAAATGGCTGGAAGATAGTTTCTGGCGTGGGGCAGAAAAACTTAATTATTTTGTCCTGTTTCCAGTCATGCTATTTTTAAATCTGGCCGTAGCCAAGATTGAAATGGCAGTCATTAAAGATGTGGTTCTGGTGGTCTTTAGCCTTATGGCGGTGGTCAGTATTGCTCTATATGTGCTGCGCAAGATTTATCAGATTGGCTATGCACGTTTTGGGGTCTATGTGCAGGCACTCCTGCGTTTTAATACCTATATCGGACTTGCAGCAGTGAATGCTTTATTTCATCAGCAGGGCATGACCATTTTCGCCGTAGTGATGGTATTATGTATTCCACTGGTCAATATCTTATCTGTACTGGCATTTACCCGTAGTTCAGATATGCAGATCTTCAAAATCCTGATTGATCTGTTAAAGAACCCTTTAATTCTAGGTTCTCTTGTTGGAGGCCTATTTAATCTTTCAGGCTTATCACTCTGGGCCGGGTTTGAATTATTCCTAAAACAGATTGCCTTATGCAGTTTGCCGCTTGGCTTGATGTGTGTGGGGGCTGCCTTACAGTTCCAAGGCTTCCAGCGAGATATCTTCCCATTAGGTCTGGCGACTTTTGGACGTTTATTAGGAATGCCACTTGCTGCTTTCTTTGTCTGCCAATTATTTGATATTGATCCTTTAACCACACAGGTACTGGTGTTGTTTTTTGCTTTACCTACCGCTTCAGCTTCTTATGTGCTGACGCGTGTCTATGGAGGAGATAGCCAGTTCATGGCCAGTATTATCAGTATGCAAACGGTAGTCGCGGCAGGATCTCTCATGTTGATTCTTTCCTGGTTAATTTAATTTTAGGATCCGAAGGCTGGTCGTATATTAAGCGTTTTTTGGTAAATCAATCCTTTAAATAGCCTAAGCAAATATTAACTTTATTGCTTTTCTTAAATGCCTTTCATTGGAGCATAACGAAGGAAAATGAAGCAAAAATCAAAATTAAAAACTTAAAATTCATTTGAAATAGATAGTGTTATTTCTTCTAAATTTATTAAAAGTATCGTTACCGCTTAAATCACGTGAATTAACATAAATAAAAAACTGTAGATCCCAATAAGATGGTATATAAATTGCTCAGGATAATAAAAATATTATTGCAGGAGAGAAATGCTACTGCATTCGCCGAAGGAGCAAGGTCCCAGGAAACTCTCAGGCAAAAGGACTGCAATAATATATTAAACTCTGGAGAGAAGTGTTGAATCACTCACCGAAGGGGGAAGGTTGCCGCATACAGCTATGATGCAGTCACCGAAGCTCTCAGGTACACATGACAGATGGGAAAGACATCACATATTGAGGAGAGGTGTCTATGCGTCATGTTATTGTGGTGGGGGCAGGCATTACCGGTGTAACAACAGCTTATGAGCTCGCTTTACTCGGTTATCAGATTACGGTGATTGACCGTCATCTTTATCCCGCGATGGAAACATCTTTTGCTAATGGCGGGCAACTTTCTGCCTGTAATGCAGAAGTCTGGAATCAAAAAGCCACTGTGTTGAAAGGCATCAAATGGATGTCACAAAAAACCGCACCGCTATTGCTTAATCCTTCTTTTAGTCTGCATAAATATAGCTGGCTGATGGAATTTCTAGGTCATATTAAAAACTATGAAACCAATACCCGGGAAACGGTAAAAATCGCATTACTGGCCAGAAAACGTCTGTTTGAAATTGCCGAAATTGAGCAGATTGATTTTGATCTGGAAAAGCGCGGAATTCTACATTTCTACCATAATAAAGCTGATTATGATGTCGCAATTAAGGTCAATGATCTGTTGTGTAGTGGTGGTCTGGAACGTAATGCCATCAGCAATGAAGAAATCAAGCAGATTGAACCTGCATTAACTGGAGATTATTATGCCGGGTTTTATTGCCAGAGTGATGCGACTGGAGATATTCATAAATTCAGTACTGGACTGGCAAATGCCTGTATGAAAAAAGGGGTGAACTTCGAATTTGGTCAGGATGTATTTGCGGTCGATCACCAAGCACAGCATATTACGGTTAAATGCAGACCAAGCCCTGAAAATGTGCATGCCAATGCTGAAGATGTGCTCGAGATTCAGGCGGATGCCATTGTGGTATGTGCAGGCGTAAGCAGTTATCAGTTGGCAGATCTGTTGGGTGAGCGAGTGAATGTCTATCCGGTAAAAGGCTATTCAATTACCGTACAGCTGAATGATGAGCAAAGTCAGCAAAATGCTCCTTGGGTCAGTCTGCTAGATGAGAGCGCCAAGATAGTCTTGTCACGTTTAGGTAAAGACCGCTTACGTGTTGCAGGAACCGCGGAATTTAATGGTTATAATCGGGATATTCGTGTTGACCGAATTCAGCCTTTAATTGACTGGACACAACGCAATTTCGATCTGTGTACTGAACATGTGGTTCCATGGGCAGGTCTGCGTCCCATGATGCCGAACATGATGCCAGTGGTGCGTCGTGGTAGACAGGAACGTGTCTTTTATAACACCGGACATGGACATTTAGGCTGGACATTATCAGCGGCAACCGCAGCGATGATTAGCCAAGAAATAGCTCAGCATTACCCGGCCTAAGTAAATAGCCCGCTTACGGGCTATTTTTAAAGATCAAAAAATAATTATTTATTCATTAAGCTCCTTCTACCTGAGCAAAAAATTAGGGTCAAGGAAATCTTTATAAAAACCTCTCCTATAAGGAGAGGAAATTTCTAGTTTAAATTTTTAAATATTAATTAGGACATTGATAGATAAAAATAAAAGTCGGCTATTTAATCATATAAACGATAAATACCACTAAAGCGCTCACAGCCTTTTTGTTCAGTACTGACCGTCAAGATTGCCTTGCTATAGTTAAAGGTATATTTGCAGTCATGCTCATTATCCGTAATCTGGCTTTTAGTTTCCGTCGTGGTATAGGCCAAAAAAGGAATGGTCTGGGTTTCTGCACGATTATTCGGATTGCGGTAGGCGATCCCTTCAATCTTGATGCGATCTTTCGTCAGCTGATGAATCTTAAGATGAATCGGCTGCTTGGCCATTTGTCCCTGTTCAAACTTCAGATAGTGCTGAGTCAGGCTCTGATTTAGGGAAATATAAATATTGAGATCATCCAGACGCTGGTCAAATTGCTGTTTAAAACAGTCCAGCGTCTTACATTGTTGTAAGCGTGTACTCCATAGTTGCTGAGTATCTTGCAACAAGCGAACAGGCGCATCTGTAATCAGAAAGGCGGTAAAATATTGATCAGTCAGTTTTTCACGCGGTTCATCTAGAGAGGCTGAGCAGATCTTTTTCATGGCTGCGTTATTGTTATGATGACTGCTACAGTCCAGCGATTCAGCATGAATGCTGCTAGCAAAAAGGCCTGTCCCGAGTAAAAGTCCCATTATTTTCATCATATTTATATCAGTTTTCAGTAGCATGATCGCTTATACTTTCACTGTGTTACGCTAGGTCTAACTATAGCGAAATAGAAACGTCGTGTACAAGATTTCAATCAGTTATTTCTAAAGGATATAAAAGTGATTGCACAAATTCGTATTGGTCAGGGACTGGATGTACATGCATTTGAAGAAGGTGATTTTGTCACTCTGGCAGGTATTCAGATTCCACATACGCATGGCTTGAAAGCACACTCTGATGGTGATGTGGTTTTACATGCACTTTGTGATGCTTTGCTAGGTGCCTTGGCGCTAGGCGATATTGGCCAGCATTTTCCAGATACCGATCCGCAGTTTAAAGGTGCAGACAGCAAGGTTTTATTAAAGCATGTCTATCAGCTAATTTTGGATCGTGGTTATCGCCTAAATAATGCTGACATCACTGTAGCTTGTGAACGTCCAAAGCTGGCTAAACATAACCTGGAAATGCGTCAGAGCATTGCCGATGTACTGGATGTGGATGTGACTCAAATCAGTATTAAAGCCACAACCACTGAAAAATTAGGATTTACTGGTCGTCAGGAAGGTATTCTGTCTATGGCAACTGTTCTGATCAGTCATTACAAATAACATCAACCGAAGTTATTAGGATGAATCAGGGATAATTCCAGTTCCTGTGTTGCTTTACGGCCTTGCAGCTGTAGGGCAACCGCATGAATTAAACCGGTCCAGGTTTCATTCGGTTCCCAGAGCTGATGCAGATATTCCTGTGCAGTCGGCATGTCCATATCCATATAGTATTGTCGATATAAATACATCAGGCAGCTGACATGATAATTCTGTGTACAATGTACCCAGACCATTTGTTCTTTGACCAGATGATCAATCAGATCCAGTACCAGCAGGCATTGGCTATCCGAAGGGGTTTCCCAAGAGATCGGCAACTGGATATAGTTCAGGCCAAGATCAAGACAAATTTTATCTTCATGTAACAGATGATGATCGCTATCTGTTAATGCCACATTGATTACGGTGGATACGCCGTATTCTTTAATCAACCTCAGTTGTTCAGTTGTCGGCTGACCAGAGCTGAACAGATGGTCATGGATGAACTGAAAATTTTCAATTTGACTTAATGCAGTTTCAATTTCATTCATCAGATAAAATTTTCCTTGTTCAGAAATGAAAACGCCATCTTGTCGATGGCGTTTGTCAGTTCGTTTAACGATTAGGTAAAACGTCCTTCAATGCCTCATGCATGTCAAGCAACACTTTTTCTGTGGTCTCCCAATCGATACAGCCATCAGTCACTGATTTTCCATATTCCAGATCACAAAGATTGGCAGGAATATCCTGACGGCCACCTTTCAGGTGACTTTCTACCATAATACCAACAATTGACTTGTTTCCATCAAGAATTTGTTCAGTAATATTTTTTAAGACAAGCGGTTGTAAGTACGGGTCTTTATTTGAGTTTGCGTGGCTGGCATCAATCATGATCTTGCCGCTGACTTTGGCTTTCGCAAGCGCTGCCTCAGCATCTGCAACTGAACCTGCATCGTAGTTAGGTTTGCCATTACCGCCACGTAGAACCACGTGTGCATATGGATTCCCTGAAGTACGAATCACCGCAACCTGACCTTGGTCATTTAGACCCAGGAAGCTGTGACCATGTTTAACAGATTGCATTGCATTGGTCGCAACAGTTAAGCCGCCGTCTGTACCATTTTTGAAGCCGACTGGTGAAGACAGGCCAGAAGACATTTCACGGTGAGTTTGGCTCTCGGTAGTACGTGCACCGATCGCTGACCATGAAATTAAATCCTGATAGTACTGTGGAGAGTTTGGATCCAGTGCTTCTGTTGCACATGGCAGGCCAAGTTCATTCAGCTCCAGTAACAGTTTACGACCGATACGCAGACCTTTCTCAATATTGAAAGAGTCATTCATATCAGGGTCATTGATCAGACCTTTCCAGCCTACAGTTGTACGCGGTTTTTCAAAATAAACACGCATTACGATATACAGGCTATCTTTTACTTTTTCGCTTAAAGCTTTTAAACGTTCAGCATATTCATGCGCAGCCGCTGGATCATGAATTGAACATGGACCAATTACTACAAAAATACGCTTATCCTTGCCATCTAGGATATTACGAATCGTTTCACGACCATGCAGTACGGTTTGATAAGCAGTTTCAGTCAAAGGTAACTCTGCTTTCAACTGAGCAGGTGTTACCAAAGGAATCATGCTTTGGATATTCACGTCATCAATATCTGATGCTGAAATAGGTTTTGACTGTAGTGTATTCATTGCCGTCACTGGTTTGATCATACAAAAGGTTGTTTAATAGCCTGAATATAACATGAATGATGCGTCACTTTGTTATAAAAAAGATGAATACTTCTTTGAAAAAAAAGTGATGAATCCATGATTTAGTTTAAACAGCAGGAGCTTTTTCTGCTGTTGTTACCAATTCAGGTTGGGCGGGTTGCACCGGTTTTGACTTGACTGGATTCACAATGAAATTCACGCCAAGACAGAACAGGGTAATCCCAAGAATTTTACGGATAATTTTCTCTGGCATACGTGAACTGATCAACGTACCAATTACAATCGCTGGAATAGAACCGCAAAGTAACCAGCCTAATAAAGTAAAGTCTACATTACCTGCGCTCATATGGCCTAGACCTGCGACTAAAGTTAGAAGTACGGCATGTACTACATCCGAACCGATAATGCGAATCATGGGCAGATTCGGGAACATGAGGATCAAGGCCATAATACCGAAAGCACCGGCACCGACAGATGATAAGGTCACAAACACGCCCAGTACAATCCCCATGATCACGATCAAGACACGTTTATTGCCAGATTTAAAGTCAACTTTGTCCAGATCCTGAGTCATGTCAGGCAGTTCTTGTTTGCGGTATTTATTAAAAAACTTTTCAATAGAATTGCGGAATACAATAGATGCACCGGTAAGGGTCAGCATAAAGCCCAATACCATAGTCAGTGTCGCTTTATAGTGTGTCGATTGACTGAGGTAATTCTCAAGTACCCAGTGGGTCACAAATGAGGCAGGGATACTACCGATCGCCAGCCAGATTACAATGGGCCAGACAATATTCATTTTCTTGGCATGAACCAATGAACCACAGAATTTAGAAATTGCGGCATAAAGAAGGTCTGTACCAATCGCGATATGCGGTTCAACCCGAAGCAGTGTAATCAGGATTGGGGTCATCAACGAACCGCCACCGACACCGGTAATCCCAACACAGAAACCAACCAATACACCTGCTAAAATAAATTCAATCGGACCAAACATGCATATATGCCAAAATCAAAAAACGAGCATATCTTATGACTTTTAAATATAAGTCGTTGTCTTGATTATTGATTTGCTTATTCTAAAAAGAGATAAAGACCGTAAAATTTAAAGTAATTCATCCTGATTTATATTTTAATTTGAATCATCTAGCACACCTTTCTATTGCTAAGTACGAAAATTGATAAAGATTCTGCAAAATGCCTTTTTATTTATTTGTTTAAAGATCAGCCGCTTTAAATTTATTTTAATTTTTAAGCTGGGCTAAGGCGCGAGCATTGTCCAGATTCCAGTAGTTTTATTATTTGAGATAGCCACGATTTGTGAGTTCAACACTTAGTCATGCTCAAATCACGCTTTATGATAGAATCTGAACGGAATTAATTGGTCTCATTTGAGGGAATACACTTGCAAAATCGGAAGCTTAAAATCGGAATCGTGGTGGGAGAGGTATCGGGAGATACGCTTGGTGCGAAGCTCATCCGTAGTTTTCGAGAGCAGGGTTTTGATGCAGAATTTGAAGGGATCGGCGGGCCGCAAATGCTGGCAGAAGGCTTCAAGAGCTACTATCCAATGGATATTCTCTCGGTCATGGGCATTGTTGAAGTCCTGAAAGATATTAAAAAACTGTTCGCGGTTCGTGATGGTCTGGTCGAGACCTGGACGAAAGATCCCGTCGATGTTTTCATTGGAATTGATGCGCCTGATTTTAACTTAAGATTATCTAAAACACTGAAACAAAAACAGTTACCGATTAAGACCGTGCAATATGTCAGTCCTTCGGTCTGGGCATGGCGTCAGGGACGTGTGCATGGCATCAAGGCCAGCATTAATCTGGTACTGTGCCTGTTTCCATTTGAAAAAGCATTTTTCAAGAAATGGGATGTTCCGGCAGCTTTTGTCGGTCATCCATTGGCAAGTCAGTTACCCCTCAATAATGATCTGGCTGAAGCGCAGTCAGAACTGGGTTTAGATCCTGCACAAAAATATATTGCACTGCTGCCAGGGAGCCGCCGTGGGGAAATTGAACGTTTAGGACCATTGGTACTGGATGCAGCCAAAATTCTGCATCAGAAATACCCGGATTATACGTTTCTGATTCCCGCCATTAATGAGATGCGCAAACAGCAGATTGAAAACTTGCTGGCACAATATCCGGACAGTTTAAAAGCGCATATCCGCCTGATGGAAAATACCAGTAGCGAGTCAAAAATTGGCCGCCAAGTCATGAATGCTTCCAATATTATTGCCTTAGCTTCAGGTACTGCGACACTGGAAGCCATGTTATTGCATCGTCCGATGGTGACCTTTTATAAATTGCACTGGCTGACTTACCAGATTGCCAAATTGCTGGTCAAAATTCCTTATTTCTCATTACCAAATATCATTGCTGGTAAAAAAGTCATTCAAGAATTAATCCAGTCAGAAGCAACGCCTGAAAACCTGGCTGCTGAAATTGAAAAATTGATGGATATTGAAGCAGCTCAAATTCAGGTGATGCAGCATCTCACCATGCACAAGCAGCTGCTTTCCGGCAACAGTGAAGATCCTGTCAAAGCGGTACTAGCCTTAGTCCAATAAAGGCGTCTTGCTTTTTTGACAGGCAATACGGTATCGGGTCGGGGTTTGTTCAAACTGTTTTTTAAAGCTTTGACTAAACGCCGTTTCCGAAGAATAGCCCACCAGATAGGCGATCTGCTGAATGCTAAATCCGCTATTTCTGAGATATTGTGCTGCCAGGCGAAGTCGATGCTGTTGCAGATAAGCCAATGGTGGCTCACCAACAATCTGGGTAAACAGCTGGGCAAATTTGGAACGCGACATATGGCATTGTTCAGCCAGGCTTTCTACGGTCCAAGGCTGTTCTGGTTTGCCATGAATTGCTGCCAAGGCATTAGATAGTTCAGGATGCGAAAGAGCATTCAGCCAGCTCGAAGCATTTTCCAGATTCAAAATATAAT
Source organism: Acinetobacter sp. YH12041 (assembly GCF_013419975.1). Taxonomy (NCBI): domain Bacteria; kingdom Pseudomonadati; phylum Pseudomonadota; class Gammaproteobacteria; order Moraxellales; family Moraxellaceae; genus Acinetobacter; species Acinetobacter sp. YH12041. The sequence goes on from NZ_VOZC01000007.1 coordinate 19,130, forward strand.
CTCGTACGCATTCAATCAGTAAAATACTGACCAGATGATCCAGAATTTTGTCTCGTCCCGGACGAAGTTGCTGGGTTTCCAATGCCAGAAATTGCAAACCAACCTGTAACCATTCTGGTGCTGTATCTCCCAGAATATGCTGGATGTGCAGATATTTAGGTAAAGCACTCAGTAGCGGTTTCGCCATCTGGATATCCAGATTGGAACGAATCGCCAGGATAAAACTGCGTTCTGCTGAATGGGTGATATTGAGATCCACACATTGCTGTGCATGAGTCTGAAAATAAGAGTTGATCGAATGATGTTCAGAAAAATCCGCATTACCGGGACTAGAAATCCGATGGGCAGAACCAGCAGGCAATAACACCAGATCGCCTTGTTGCAGCTCAAGCAGATCGCCATCTTTGAATATTAATTGCGCTTGACCCTGTAATAATACATAAGCCAGCATGGAAGGTTCATACTGATAATCAAACCCGCCTGGATGAAACACATTGAGGTAGAGATATTCGGATTTTTCCAGATGAATATCATCAAAAATTTTACTTAAAGCATCCATGCCTGACTCTATTCTTTTGTTTTAATTCATTTAATTAAATTTAAATAGCCCAGTCTTGTGATTTAAGGCCAAGACTTGGCCTATTGCGCCAAAGACGCTGACATAGTTTTTCTGGACGTTTAATACTGTTCGCTAATGCTGAAATATTCAACTATATGTGCAGAGTAACATAAAAAGGAGGGTCGCAATGAATGCCCCTGCACAAATTAGCAAAGCTCAGTTCACGCAGGATGCGTCAGCACTGAAAGGTTTACAACTGGATAAAAAACGTTTTGGCTGGCTGCTCAGTCCCGGTTTGCCTGTGATCGGTATGGGAATTCTGGCTGGCTATCATTTTGGTCCCAAAGCCACTAAAAAAGTCTTTGCGATGGGTGGGCCTTTATTATTACATGTGATTATCCCAACATTAGATGCTTTAATTGGTGATGATGCCAATAATCCAAATGATGAGCAAATTCAGGCATTGGTCAAAGATCCTTATTATGACCGGATCGTGAAGGTGTTTATTCCTTTGCAAATGGCTGCCAATGCTTTTGCAGGCTATGTCGTATCCCGTCCAAATGTTTCTCTGGTCGATCAGGTTCTACTTGGCGTTTCTATGGGGGCGATCAATGGAATCGGTGTGAATACTGCACATGAGCTGAGCCATCGCCCTCAGAAAAAAGACCATTACTGGTCGCATGCCAGCCTGATGCCACTGGCCTATAACCATTTCCGGATTGAGCATCCTTATGGACATCATAAACGGGTGGCGACGCCAGAAGACCCGGCATCTTCGAAAATGGGAGAATCCTTTTACCGTTTCTGGCCACGTACTGTATTGGGTGGCTTGAAATCAGCAATTCAGATAGAAAAAAGACGTTTGGAACGTAAAGGCTTAAAATTTTTTAGTCTGGAAAATGAGTTATTTCATGGCTGGGCGATGAGCGCAGGTTACCATGCCTTAATGCTGAAAACGTATGGCAAGAAAATCATTCCTTATACGCTGACCCAAGCCTTTTACGGCATCAGCCTGTTTGAGATCGTGAATTATATCGAACACTATGGATTGAAACGCGGGCAAAAAGCAGATGGTACCTATGAGCGAACCTTGCCCGAACATAGCTGGAACAATAACAACATCGTGACCAACCTGTTCCTGTACCAGTTACAACGCCATTCGGATCATCATGCCTATCCAAGCCGACCATTTCAGGCATTGCGACATTTTGATGAAGCACCAGAATTACCAAGTGGTTATGCCACCATGCTGATACCGGCACTGATTCCACCATTGTGGTACAAGATGATGGATCAACGTGTGTATCAACATTATCAAGGCGATCTGGCTAAAGCGAATATTCTGCCTTCGAAACGTGCCAAGCTGCTTAAGAAATTTGGTCTAAAAGACACTGCGGCTTGATGATGTAAACAAATAAAAAATGCGCCATTCGAGGCGCATTTTTTATTGATTTTTATTTAGAACCAGTCACTTTGCATATTTAGACAGGTGTCATCGAAGTTCATCAGTAATTTGGCCTGATGTTCAATTTCAGGCAGTTCCCAATGAATAAAATATTGAGCTGCCTGAATTTTACCAGCTAGAAAGGCTTGATCTTCCTGTTGAGAAGATGTGCCAAATTTAAGTTGAGCCTGATTGGCCATTTCCAGCCACAACCACGCGATAATAGTTTTGCCCATCATATCCAGATATAGCCCAGAATTGGCCAAAGCTTCACTAACTTTGTCTTGATGCAGAGCCTGACCTAAAACCTGTGTGGTTTTTTGCACAGTGACAAGATGCTGTTTATAGACATCTGCCAGTTCTGTTAACTTGCCATCCTGAATTTCAGACAAGGTTTTCTGGATGCGTTGCATGAGCAGGGTCAGGCCTTTGCCATTGTGCTGCCAGAGTTTACGACCTAGTAGATCCAGAGACTGAATCCCATAAGTGCCTTCATGAATCGGATTAAGGCGGTTATCCCGATAGCATTGCTCAACCGGATATTCACGCGTATAGCCCGCACCACCCAAGACCTGGATCGCCAGATCATTGGCTTTAGGACCATAGGCAGAAGGGAAGGACTTGACCACTGGTGTAATGAGATCCAGCAAAATGGCACTCTCTTCATCTTGTGCAGCCTGATGTTCATCAATTAAACGAGCTGCAAATAAGCACAGCGCTAAAGCACCTTCAACATAAGATTTTTGTGCCAATAACATGCGTTTGACATCAGTATGCTCAATGATATTCACGGGCTTGGCATCAGGTGTCTTTTCGTGAACCAGACGACCTTGAGGACGGTTCTTGGCATAGTCCAGAGACTCCAGATAACCACGATAACCGATCATGGCTGCACCGAGGCCAACACCAACGCGCGCTTCATTCATCATCTTGAACATGTATTTTAAACCATGTCCCGCTTCACCAATTAAATAGCCTAAGCAATTGTCATTTTCTCCAAAGCTTAGCACTGTTGATGTGGTGCCACGATAACCCATTTTATGTAAAAGGCCAGCTAATTGTACATCATTGGATTCACCTATAGTTCCATCTGTATTGGTTTTGAATTTCGGCACGATGAATAGGGAAATACCTTTTACCCCTTGCGGAGCGTCTTGGATACGAGCCAGAACCAGATGCACAATATTTTCAGTAATGTCCTGATCACCACCAGAAATAAACATTTTCTGGCCTTTAATTTTGTAGCTTCCATCTGACTGAGGAATCGCTTTAGTGGTCAGATCTCCCAAAGAGGAACCCACATTCGGCTCGGTCATCGCCATAGTTCCAGCAAAGCGGCCACTTAGCATATGCGGCAAGAACATTTGTTTTTGTTCTGGAGAGGCAAAGGCTTGAATCAGATTTGCTGCAGCGGCTGTCAGAAAAGAGTAGGCAACAGTCGAAGGATTGGCCGACATGAAATAGGCATTGCAGGCCATATTCACTAAAGTCGGCAATTGCATGCCGCCGTCTGCGTAATCATGCTGGGCGCAGAGTAGACCAGCATCAGCAAATTGTTGCCATGCTATTTTTACTTCATCAATGGTCTTCACCTGTTTGCCATCAAAGCTCGGTTCGTGGTGATCAGCCTTGGCATTATGCGGCGCAAAATAATCGGTCGCGATGCCTTTTGCCGTTTCCAGAATACTATCAAAGGTATTTTTGTCATGATCCTGATAGCGTTCCAGTTCAGTTAAGGCTTCGAGTTTGAAAACATCATAAAGCAGAAAATTGAGGTCTTTATCATTAATCAGCTGAGTCACGGTATAGTCCTGAATGTGCAATCCTTGAGATAGCATCAAGACTAACAGTTGCATTTATCAAGGAGGATTGTCAATAATGACATGAAACGGGTGAAAAGCGACAAATAGAACAATATGCAACAGGTAGTGATTTTAGGCTTTGATGGTGCTTTGGCTTCAGCAATTACAGGTGTCGTCGACTTATTCGCCATGGCTGGCGTCAGCTGGAATCGGATTCAGCAGCAAAATGTGCAACGCCTGTTTAAAGTCAGGATCGCCAGTCCAGATGGACAACCAATTCGTTGTATTAACGGCCTGGAATTACCAGCTCATTGTTCATATCAAGAAATTCAAACAGCAAATATTCTGGTAGTGCCGACCATCGCCGCACCTATACAAGAGGTACTGGATGAAAATCCAGACCTGATTCAGTTTCTAACTTCTGCTCATGCACAATCCACCTTAATCGCTGGAAACTGCACCGGAAATTTCTTTCTGGCAGAAGCTGGTATTTTAGATGATCGTGTGGCGACAACGCATTGGGGCTTTCAGGACATGTTTCGTGCACGTTATCCTCAAGTGAGATTGAATGCCGATCTAATGATTAGCCGGGATCAAAATATTTACTGTGCAGGTGGAGGTTTGGCCTGGTTTGACTTAGGCTTGCATCTGATTGAACGTTTCTATGGTTTTGAAGTTGCCATGCAATCTGCCAAATCCTTTGTAATTGATTATCGACGCGATAGCCAATTGTCTTATTCATTAATGAAGATTGGTCAACCACATCATGATGAACTGGTGCAAAAGGTTCAGGACTGGTTAGAGCAGCATTTTCATGAAGAGTTTACTTTAAATGCGCTGGCAGAACGTTTTAATGTCACCACTCGTACTTTAATCCGGCATTTTAAGCAGGTGCTAAATATTGCACCGAACCAGTATCTGCAAGCCATTCGTATTGAAGCGGCACGCAAACGTCTTGAGGAAACCGATCAGGCCATAGATCTGATTATGCAAAATGTCGGCTATCAGGATCCAAGTTCATTTCGGCGTTTATTTTATAAAAAAACAGGGTTAACACCTTTAGAATATCGCCGTCGTTTTAGCCGACGTTTCTAGATTTTGATAAAAAGAAAGATTCGAAAATCTCTCTTGGCATACATATTAGCTAAAGATATCTTTACGTAAATAATGCGTATAAATGGTTGATGCTATGCTTTGCAGGAAGCCGGTGAACATAATCCAGTAAATGAAAATTTCACATTCTAACTATTTTAGTCCGAAACCTTCAAATCCGATGATGATCAAAAAGGCTGAACTAATCCCCAAAAATAAAATGTTATAGGATAATGACTTCTGCTTTAATAAAATCATTGTTCCTCTTTCGTCTTTGGCTTCCTGTGAGCATTCAAAGCGTATTTTATATATTTCACAGCAAATCACAGCCACCACAATACTTAAGATACTAGCCATCAATACCCAATATAGTGTCATGTTACTTCCTCGGCATAACTAAACAGTTCCTCAATCGTCGTTTCAAGTGCATTTGCTAACTTGAATGCCAGAATCAAGGAAGGGTTGTACTTCTCTTTTTCTAATGCGGCAATCGTTTGGCGGCTGACTGCCACTGCATCAGCAAGCTGTTGTTGTGTCCAACGTTTTTTAGCACGGAACACGATGATGTCATTCTTTAACATGTCTTTACTCCAACATCATTCAAAATGTAATATATATTTAACATTATGTAAACTATATATTTTATAATGATAAAAATAAGTGTCATTTAAAAGATTGAGATATAAAAAACGAGCTAAATGCCCGTTTAAAAATTTTTGAATCAGCTGGTTTATGCTTTGACTGAGGTCGATTTAACCTTGCGGCCATGCAGCAGGTAATACCAGATCAGACAACTAAAGGTAAGCACTGCGGAAAACAAATAAAGCTGACGATAACCCACCTGATCCAGCAGCATACCGAGGAAATAAGGTCCGAAACCAAGACCGGCATCCAGTGCAATAAAGAAAGTCGAGGTGGCGAGACCCATCCGTTGCAAAGTGGTACTTTTTACAGCAATGGTTTGACACACTGACTGAATATTACCGAAACCAAAACCTAATAACGCGGCACTCGCCAGTAACATCACAGAGTTTTGTGCCTGACTCAGCATCAGAATACCTACTGCCATAATCATGATTGCAGGATAGATAATGATGTTTTCACCTTTGCGGTCCATTAATGGGCCAGTAAAAGGACGTGACAGCAGAATGGCAAAGGCATACATCAGGAAGAAGAATGAGGCTGCTTCGACCAGATTGATGTCCTTGGCATAGAAGTGAATAAAGGACAGTACGCCTGAATAACAGGTAGCCACCAGCAGGACAATGATAGCAATCGGCAAGGCATTCGGCTCTACATACTGAGCGAGTTTACTGGCAGATTGTGGAACAGATGAAGTCGATGTACCACTTGCTTTAAGACGCGGCGGCTGGATAAACAGACCGCAGATCAGGCAGCTGAGCGCAACGATAGTGGTGAAGATAAAAATCACCTGATAATTAAAATTCGTCATCAGCCAGATCCCGACAAAAGGACCAATCGCTGTACCAAGCGTACTGCTCATACTGAAATAACCAATACCTTCACCACGTCGTGTTGCCGGAATGGTTTGCGCAATTACTGTGCCGAGTACGGTAGAGGCCATACCCATCATAAAGCCGTGGATCAGACGAATACCCAATAACACTTCTAGTTTGGCCGGAATCATATAAAGTCCGGAAAATAGCAAAAAGCCAGTCAGGCCAATCACCAGAGTATTTTTCAGTCCTAGACGATTCAGCAATTTCCCAATAAATAAGCGTCCAATTAGCGTTCCGACAATAAACAGACCGGATACCAGACCGGCTTGTGCAGTCGATGCTCCCAGTTCAGCGACCGAGAAACCGACAATCACAATCACCAGCAGGTAAAACACCAGAACAAGCTGGAAATTAACCAGACTGACCAGGACGAAATTAGAGGTCCATAAGCGGGCTTGATCTTGGCTCATTGTGGTGTTTCCTGAGATGAAGGATGTAATTGCTGAATCAGCTGTACCAAAGTGTTTTTACTGCTTTGCAGATCATGTGCGTCAATCTGTTGCAGTAACTGATCTTCAAAATCATCAATCTGTTTGGAACACAGGTTAAAGGTTTTAACCCCTTGCTCGCTGAGTTTGAATAATTTCTGACGTTTATCTTCGGTTTCGATCTGGCAGATTAAGTCGAGTTCACTTAAATGCTGGATACGTTTGGTTATGCTTGGTTTTGAAACATTTAAATAGCTTGAAATATCAACCAGCGTGCATTGCTGTTGGGATTGAATGGTATAGAGCACTTGCCATAAGGAATAATTAAGTTGGGAGGATAATAAAATCGTATTGATTTCATCACTCATGAGTCGTGCGCAACGCAGCAACAGTGAACGAAATCTGGAAGAGGGTTGAAACATATAGTTAACCTGGCTAACTAAATTGTGCCTAATCTACGCCTCTTTATTCAATTAAACAAGAGGGAAATTTTGAAAATTTTTGCATGGTTAACGTCTTTTTGACTAAGTTATTACAAGTCTTTAACCTGATTAAAAAACAATCAACAAAAGACTACATACTTTTAAGAATGATTCAGCCTAAGCTACCTAAGCACTAGAAAAATCCATCACTTAATAACTGAAGGGCAGATATGCCAAATAACACTGCATAGGTGAAGTTTATGACTCTGGGTTTAACTGCATTAGAGTTAGCACGAATACAGTTCGCCTTTACTGTATCTTTTCATATTATCTTTCCTGCAATTTCAATCGGATTAGCAAGTTTTCTGGCTATTCTGGAATGGCGCTGGTTAAAGACTAAAAATCCGATTTTTCAGGATCTGTTCAAGTTTTGGGTCAAAATTTTCGCCGTCGCATTTGGTATGGGCGTCGTATCCGGTGTGGTAATGAGCTATCAGTTCGGAACCAACTGGAGTGAGTTTTCCCGGGTCGCGGGAAGTGTGACTGGACCCTTGCTGGCTTATGAAGTTTTAACTGCGTTCTTTTTAGAAGCCGGATTCCTGGGTATCATGCTCTTTGGCTGGGATCGGGTTGGCCCACGAGCGCACTTTTTCTCCACTTTAATGGTGGCAATCGGCACCTGTATTTCCATGTTCTGGATTTTATCTTCCAATAGCTGGATGCAGACCCCTCAAGGTTTTGCGATTGAAAATGGCCTGATCGTCCCGCAAGACTGGGTAGCGATCGTATTTAACCCGTCTTTTCCTTATCGTTTGGCTCATATGGCAATGGCCGCCTTTCTGGTCTCCGCCTTACTTGTAGCCTCAACAGCGGCATGGCATCTGATCAAGGGCCGTCGAGATCCTTTAGTCAAAACTTCATTTTCCATGGCCATGTGGCTGATTCTGGCACTTGCACCTTTACAGATTTTTGTGGGGGATATGCATGGTCTGAATACGCTTGAACATCAGCCAGCCAAACTGGCCGCGATGGAAGGCCATTGGGAAACCAATCATGATGAAGGAATGCCTTTATACCTGTTTGGGATTCCAGACATGCAAGCTGAAGAAACCAAATATGCAATTGGTATTCCTAAATTGGGTAGCCTGATTCTGACGCATTCTATGGATGGAAAAGTCACGGGGCTTAAAGATTTTGCACCTGAAGATCGACCCAATTCACTGGTGGTGTTCTGGAGTTTCCGGATTATGGTCGGGCTGGGTATGTTAATGCTCTTGCTTGCACTCTGGGGATTATGGTCACGTACTCGAGGACGGTTTTATGAGTCACGTGGTCTGCATCGTTTTGCACTCATCATGGGTCCATCCGGATTTCTTGCCATGCTGGCAGGATGGTTTACCACAGAAGTCGGCCGTCAGCCTTGGGTAGTCTACGGCATTATGCGGACCAAAGATGCATTATCACCAGTGTCAGCTGAACAGGTCGGTCTAACCTTGATTATCTTTGTGGTGGTGTACTGTGTTGTTTTTGGCGTAGGAATTTTCTACATGTTGCGCCTTATGCATAGAGGTCCAGAATTTATTCATTCCAGACCACACCATGAATCGGATAGCGATGTGGTTCAGGCTTCCCGTCGACCATTGAGCAGTATTCGCGAACGTATTGAAGAAGTTCCTGAACATCCGGATCAGGAGGATAAAAAATGATTGATTTATCATTAATTTGGATTGCGATTATTGGCCTGGGTGTACTGGTCTATACCATTCTGGATGGTTTCGATCTGGGAATTGGTATTCTATTTCCATTCTTCCCGCATCAGGATGAACGCGATGTCATGATGAATACGGTCGCTCCAGTCTGGGATGGTAATGAAACCTGGATGGTTCTAGGGGGCGCCGGATTATTTGCTGCCTTTCCATTGGCTTATTCGACGGTACTCTCAGCGCTATATATGCCCATTATCCTGATGGTGATCGCCTTGATTTTTCGTGGTGTCGCTTTTGAGTTCCGTTTTAAGGCGAATAAAAGCAAACACTGGTGGGATAAAGCCTTTATTGGGGGATCGATCGTTACCAGTTTCTTGCAAGGGATGATCCTGGGTGCATATATTCAGGGAATTGAAACACGAAATGGTGTCTATGTGGGCGGTGGTCTGGACTGGCTTAGCCCCTTCAGTATCTTTACCGGAGTCAGTGTCGTGGTGCTATATGCAGCATTAGGCTGTGGATGGCTCATTTATAAAACCGGTGATGATTTACAGGATCGTATGTTTAAACTGATGCCGAAGCTGATTATAGCCTTACTGATTATTTTAGGCGCTGTTAGTGTTTATACGCCGTTGATCCATCCGCAAATTGCGGAGCGTTGGTTCAGCCAGCCACAATTTACCTACTTTATGCCCGTACCGATCTTGGTCATATTGTTTACCTGGCTGGCCTTACGCGCCTGTAAAAGACGCAGTGAACTAGGTCCATTTTCCTATATGCTGGTGCTGGTATTCCTGGCATATACCGGTTTTCTGATTAGTCTGTGGCCATATATTATTCCGCCATCAGTCACGATCTGGCAGGCAGCGGCACATGAAAATAGTCAGTTATTTGCCTTGATTGGTGCCTTGATTCTGATTCCGATTATCGTGATTTATACCTGTATGTCCTATTGGGTATTCCGACACAAGGTACGTGTTGGAGATGATGGTTATCATTAAGGAGCAGTTATGACACGCAAACAGATAGTATGGTTTGTCGGCTTATGGCTTGCAGGTTTTTTGACACTAGCACTTATTGCAGGGGCATTCCGCTTTCTGGTGCATTTGGCCTATTAGGTATATTAAATGAACAAAGAAAAGGGATTTGTTAGTACAAATCCCTTTTTATAGGCTAAATTTTTGATTTTTAAAATATCAAGATGAGGCTTTGATCTGTTTACGATAAACACTTGGACGGACAGGGCGGCTGTTTTTCCATAACCCTTTTTTCTGCTTTTTGGCTTTATTCTGTAGTTCCATCATATAGTGTAAATGGTTTTTATCCCGGATATATTCCTCATAAACCCATGCCGCACCACGTTTCACAATCTCTTCATTGATATTCTTGCGATAACGATAGACCACACCGACACAGCGACCATAACGGTCAATATCCGTAATTTGTACCCGAATCATTTTATTTTTAACCATACTTTGAACCAGGCGTAGTGATTCCTTACCATAGGCCTGTGAAGATTCAGGTGCATCGACATAGGCAAAACGTAATTTGGTCTCAGAGCGACGGATATTAAAACGGTAGCAGGTGAGGGTGTCACCATCACTGACCGCACTTACCCGGCACCAATATTTCTTACCTTTCTTAAAGGGGCGAAATAGGTCCTTTAAATACACCGTAATTTTATGCAGCAAATAATAAGAAAAACACAGAAGTACGAAGCCCAGCACAATTTGCCAGGTGGTGGAGAGATGTAACAAGGGCAAGATCCAAATCAGCAAAAACAGCCGCATAAACACAGCTAAAAGTTGAGCCATTTTAGATCAAAGCCACTCCGCATAGGGCTTAAAAAGCCATCAATCAGTGTTTAGTTTTGTACCGATAAAATAGCCTAAGCACTATCAAATTAGGCCAATCTCAATCCTAAAACCTGATAATAAAAATAGCCTAAGCAAGTTTAAATTATCTCATAAATAGCCTAAGCAAAAATTTTATAAATTTCATTTCTCAAAAATTGATGTCTTTTATTCTCCTGCAAATCTTTATGCCAATACATCCCCATATTAATTTTCGGCAGTTGTACAGGAACGTCAAAAATATTCAGACAGTTTGCTAACTGTAGATGAGTCAAAACATTTTTAGGAATTGTCAGCATGGCAGTCTTTTGCTGTTCCAGAATTTGCAGGGCTGTGGAATAGTGCTGACAACGTAAAAAAATCTGTCGGGAATAATGTTTTCGACTTAAATATATATCTTCAACTAAAACTCCCGTACGGCGTGAGGAAACGCCAATATGAGGTGAGGCCAGATAAATCTGTTCATTCATTTCTGTTCGTTGTGTACAGACCACGAATTCATCCTGTACCAGTCGTTCAAACTGAATTTTTTCACTAATACTTTGCTCCAGATCAATAACAAAATCGACCTGTTGAGAGGCGAGATCTGCAGCAATATTTTTACGGTCGAGTTTCATGCTACTCAGTTGAAGATCCAGGTTAATTTTTTGGAAATGTTGAACCAGTTTAGGAAAGATCATGGGTTCAATTTCGTCATGTACAGCAATTTTTAAGCTATGAATCGATTCCGGTCTGAATTGCTGATGCTGCATCGAAATATTCTGAATCGTAAAAAGTGCATTTTTAATTTCAGGATAGATCTGATCCGCAAACGGCGTAGGTTGCATCTTGCTACCGGTTCGCACAAATAAATCATCTTGTAAATGCTGTCTTAAACGTTGTAAAGCATGACTGGCCGCTGACTGGCTTATCGATAGAATTTGCGCAGCTTTAGAAATACTGTTTTGTTCGTAAATGGCAATAAAAAGTGGATAAAGATTAATATCAATACGATGAAAATTTCGTAGATCCATCACGGTTTTTGAATGAATACTATGCATACTACTATATGGAATTAAATCATTTTATTCATAATAAGTTTTGGGTTAAGGTGTTGTAAAGCGTATGAATTAGAATATTCAGAGGGATAAAGCAATGTTTGAGCTGTCAGCACGTGCACAGGATTATTTAAATAGAACAAAAAAGTTTATTACTGATGAAATTGAACCTGTCGAGGCTGATTTCTGGCATCAGGTACATGAACTGAATCAAGGCGGTGACTGGACCAAATGGCAATGGTCGGCAGAACTTGAAACATTGAAAGATAAAGCCAAAGCGGCAGGTCTCTGGAATATGTTTTTGCCTTGTCCAGAATTAGGTCAGGGATTATCCGTTCAGGAATATGCGCATATCGCTGAACTTTCTGGACGAAGCCTAATTGCACCTACTGTCTTTAACTGTAATGCACCAGATAGCGGCAATATGGAAGTACTGTGGCGCTATGGTTCTGAAGAACAAAAACAGCAATGGTTAATGCCACTTCTGGAAGGGAAAATCCGTTCAGTGTTCTGTATGACTGAACCTGCAGTGGCTTCTAGTGATGCTACCAATATGCAGGCGACGGCGGTAGTTGAAGGTGATGAAATTGTTTTGAATGGTCGTAAATGGTGGTCTTCGGGTTTGGGTGATCCAAATGCCAAAATCATCATCTTTATGGCACATACGCCAGATGAATCCAAAGACCGTCATCATCAGCATTCCATGGTTTTAGTTCCAGTCGATACTGCAGGCGTAAAAATCGAACGGATGCTTCCAGTCTTTGGTGATTATGATGCGCCACATGGCCACGGCGAAGTCAGCTTTGATAATGTTCGTGTTCCAGTTTCGAATTTTATTGGGGGGGCAGGTCAAGGCTTTGAAATTGCCCAAGGTCGTTTAGGGCCAGGCCGTATTCACCATTGTATGCGTTGCATCGGTGCTGCTGAAAAATCATTAGAACTCATGATTGATCGGGGTATGAGCCGTACCGCATTTGGTAAAGAGATTTTAAAACTGGGTGGTAACCTGGAACGTGTCGCAGAAGCTCGCGTTGCCATTGATCAGGCTCGACTATTAACCTTGTATGCTGCCTATAAAATGGATACTTTAGGGAATATGGCAGCATTGACTGAAATTTCTGCAATTAAAGTCGTTGCGCCAAGTGTGCTGGAAAAAGTTGTGGATATGGCGATTCAGATCCACGGTGGTGCGGGTGTTTCTCGTGATACACCGTTGACCGGATTCTTTGCCCAAGCCCGTGCCTTACGTCTGGCCGATGGCCCGGATGAAGTGCATAAAGGCATGATTGCCAAACTGGAACTGGCAAAACGTGGTTATAGCACACGTCGTAAAAAATAAGCTGGCTTCATATATAGAACATTGAAACGTATTAGAAGATTTTAAGGAAAAATTATGGCGGTCATTGATGTAGGTGGATCAGTTCGTGAAGGTGAGGAACTGGATGTACAGGCCATCACAGAGTGGTTAAATCAACAAGGAGTAAATGTAGAAGGTCCTTTAGAGCTTACTCAATATTCAGGTGGAGCTTCTAACTGGACTTATCGTTTGCAATATGCCAATGCCGATTTAATTTTACGTCGTCCGCCTCAAGGGACTAAAGCCAAATCTGCGCATGACATGGCACGTGAATATCATGTACAAAAAGCCTTGGCTGACCATTATCCAGTCGTACCTGAAATGGTGGCACTTTGTCAGGACGAATCAGTCATTGGCTGTGATTTTTATGTGATGAAACGCATTGAAGGTATTATTCCGCGTGCCAAGCTGCCGCCTGAATTACAACTGACTGAATCAGATATCCAGACTCTATGTATTAATGTGATTGATAAGCTGATCGAACTACACCAAGTTCCTTACACTGGTACAGAACTGGAAAAGTTAGGCAAAGGTGAAGGCTATTGCCGTCGTCAGGTAGAAGGCTGGGATGCACGTTACGAAAAAGCCAAAACATTAAATGTTCCATCTTTTAAATACGTGCGTAACTGGCTGAAAGATAATATTCCATCTGATTCTAAAACCTGTGTCATTCACAATGACTGGCGTTTTGATAATGTCATTCTGGATCTAGAGAATCCAACTGAAGTTATTGGGGTGCTGGACTGGGAAATGGCCACCCTGGGTGATCCGCTGATGGACTTGGGTTCTGCCTTGGCTTATTGGGTAGAAGATACGGACAATGCCATTTTTAAAGCAACACGTCGCCAGCCGACCAATTTAAAAGGTATGTTTACCCGTAAAGAAGTGGTCGATTACTATTTGGAGAAAACCGGTCTGCAACCGGAAAACTGGACATTCTATGAAGTGTTTGGGATTTTCCGTCTCTCGGTAATTGCTCAGCAGATCTATTATCGTTATTACCACAAACAAACCAACAATCCAGCCTTTAAGGATTTTTGGGTAGTCATTCATGCCTTGCATATTCGTGCCTTAAAACTGATTGGTCTACAAAAGCTTGAAGCCAATGACATTGCACAAAAATATATCCTGAAATTTAAAGAGTTAATGCCAAAATGACCACCATTTACTTGATCCGGCATGGACAGGCATCTTTCGGGGCAGCCAGTTATGATCAGCTTTCGCCAAATGGGGAACTACAGGCAAAATTGCTCGGTCGTTATTTTGATGAAATTCTGAAAGAAGCACCGTATGTAGTGGCTGGTTCTATGCAACGTCATCAACAGACGGCACAGTTATCTCTAGATGAATGTTTTCCTGAAAGCGAGATCTTGACCGATAGTGCTTGGAATGAGTTTAATCATCAGCAGGTCTTTGCCCGTTATGAACCGCGTTTTAATCAGCCTGAACTGCTTAAGCAGGATGTCTCAGAACATGCCAATCCGCGAGATTATTTGAGCAAGATCTTTAGTGGAGCGATTGCTCGCTGGACCTGTGATGATTATCACCACGAATATGATGAATCCTGGCCCAATTTTAAAAGCCGTGTAGAAACCGGTTTGCAAAATTTATGTGACCAGCTTGCGCAAACTAAACCGCGCTATGCAATCGTGTATACCTCGGGTGGCGTCATCTCTGTGGCGGTAGGCAAAATCCTGGGTCTGAGTCCGGAGAAAACTTTCGCTTTAAACTGGGCAATTACCAATACCAGCATTACTACATTGCGTCTGGTCGGAAATGAACCCCAGCTACTCAGTTTGAATGAACATCATTTTATTAAAGCACAGCGTCCAGACCTGCTAACCTGGATTTAAAAATTATTGAAGATAAAACACCTTATAAAATAAAGGGATAGGGTAAAAATATGGCTAAAACGATTTTAATTACTGGTGCAAGTTCAGGGATTGGTGCCGGTATGGCACGTGAATTTGCAAAAAAAGGGTATAACCTGGCGATTTGTGCACGTCGTCTGGAACGTCTGGAAACTTTGAAGCAGGAACTCGAGAGCCAATATGATATTAAAGTCATTGCCAAAACACTGGATGTGACCAATTATGATCAGGTTTTTGAAGTTTTCCGTGCCTTTAAAGAAGACTTTGGCACCATTGACCGGATTATTGTCAATGCCGGTGTAGGTGAAGGCCGCCGGATTGGTAAAGGTAATTTTGCAATCAATAAAGCCACTGTCGAAACCAACTTTATTTCTGCATTGGCACAATGTGAAGCTGCAGTGGAAATTTTCCGCGCACAAAACTCCGGTCATCTGGTAATGATTTCATCGATGAGCGCAATGCGTGGTATGCCAAAACACTTGACCGCTTATGGCGCAAGTAAGGCTGGGGTTGCACATCTGGCTGAAGGCATTCGCGCTGAACTGATTGATACACCGATCAAAGTTACGACCATTTTCCCAGGCTATATTCGTACTGAAATTAATGAAGGCGCGAAAAAATTACCATTTGAAGTGGATGAGAAAACGGGTTCACGCTTATTGGCAGAAGAAATTGAGAAAGCGCCAGTCAAAGCCTATGTACCGAAATGGCCTTGGTTGCCACTCGGTCTGGCAATGAAAGTATTGCCGCTAAAATTAGTCAATAAATTAGGTTAAAACCTCAATTTAAAAAGCTCCATTCGGGGCTTTTTTACTTTTTAATATTCAAAATTTTGGATAAAAGTAGGTAGGATAATTCTGGTATCGGATTTAAAAACGTTATAAATTACTAAGATAATTAGTTAAATCTCTAAAAGTCATTAACACTTTGATGATGAATAAATTTTATTTCTATATAAAATTAAAATTCTATCAGAATAGAAATAATTAAATTTTTAAGAAGATAATTTTTAGACGATAAATTTTATAGAAAATATCTCCTTATTTTTCTGCTTTATTCTTGATCTTAAAAAAATTACTAAAACTGCCCAAAACTTGGACATACTCACTGCGAAAGTGGAAAGATAACTTCTCTTTTTTATAAATTCCTTTAATGTACAACTGTTCAGAAATCAAAGGTTGTCCATATGTCTACATCTTCGGATATGACTGACCAACAGCGAATCTCTAAGGTCAGAAATATCGTTACACAGGCCGGGGAAGAAATACGTACCCGTTATCCTATACTTAAACATCAGAATTTCATTGGTGCGAGTATTTTAGGTTTTGCCTGGACGGGGATGATTGCATGTGCATTGGCATATGGATATGGTTATCTTTCTGCGTGGTTCACCATTCCCCTAATTGCAATTTTTGCTTCACTGACACATGAATTAGAACATGACCTGATTCATTATATGTATTTCAAAAAAACACCTTGGGCACATCATTTAATGTTGGCTTTAGTGTGGCTGGCTCGTCCAAATACAATTAGCCCATGGGCTCGCCGACGCATGCATTTGCATCATCATAAATATTCAGGCACTGAATATGATCTTGAAGAACGTGGCATCAGTAATGGTATGCCATGGGGGATTCGCCGCATACTAGTGATAAGTGACCAGTTGATGTCGGTCTATTTACGTCCTTTTCAGATGTTTAAAATGATTCATCTTTTTATGGAAAAACAGCCTGAAAAAGAACGTAAAGTTGCCATGATTTCTCAGCTATTAGGCTTCTTGCCATTAAGCTTGATTTATTATGGTCTGTGCTATTTATTTGTAGTCTTTCATGTAGGCAATGCCGTTGCACCAATCTTTGGTTATGAAATGCTTTGGTCGGAAAGTATCATCGAAGCTATGCCGCTCGTGAATTTCTTGGCAGTAATTTGGATCATTCCGAATTTTATCCGTTCTTTTAGCCTGCAATTCGTTAGCTCCAATATGCATTATTATGGTGATATTGATCCACGCGATGTCATCAAGCAGACTCAGGTACTGAATCCATGGTGGATGGTGCCATTCCAGTTATTTTGCTGTAATTTCGGTTCAACTCATGCGATCCATCATTTTGTGGTCAAAGAACCCTTTTATATACGTCAGTTGACCTCTAAAACGGCGCATAAAGTCATGAAAGAAGTGGGTGTACGCTTTAATGATATTGGGACGTTCAAGCGCATGAACCGCTGGAATGATCATAAAGTTTGATATATCAGCCACATTAAAAAATCCCGTTAAACGCCGGGATTTTTTTATTTTGCTAGTTAAAGTTACGTGAATATTCATTAAAAATGACTGCTGAGGTATTACTCGTAATCCATAAATTGCAGTAAAATTAATCATATCTTTATATAAATTAGTCCATTATGTTGCTCAAAGCTGCCACTATCGCCTTAATTCCCGCGCTCGTAATTCAGGGTAACCGTGTCAAAAAAAATACGATAAAACTTCCAGAACCAGAGGGTGCACGTGAAGGCCAAACAGGAACAGGCAAAAAACTTTCATTACTGATTGTGGGTGATTCAGCAGCAGCAGGGGTCGGGGTAGATCATCAGAATGATGCCTTACTTGGCGCGATTCTGAATGAGCTAAAAAATGACTTTGAAATTGAATGGAAGTTACAGGCAAAAACGGGCGATACCACCTCAAAGGTCATTCGTACTTTAGACCAGATTGAAGCTAAATCCTATGATGTGGTCGTGACTTCAGTCGGCGTGAATGATGTGACTAAGCTCATGCCTGCCGATGTCTGGATCAAGAAGCAGGAACAGTTTTATGGCAAAATCCAGCAAAAGTTTAATCCAAAACTGGTCATTGCAGCCGGTGTTCCTCCAATGAATATGTTCCCGGCTTTACCGAATCCTTTGGCCTGGTTATTTGGTCAATATGCCAAACACATGAACCAGCAGCTGGAAAAATTTGTGAACAAGCAGATCAACATGCAATGGATTGAATATGATATTGAAAAATATCGGGCCATGAATTTACAAATGGCCAAAGACGGTTTTCATCCAAGTAAGGAAGTTTATACACTTTGGGGACAAGAAGTTGCTAGCAAGATCCGTCAGGCATTCTAAAATAACTGAAATACCTGAATCTGGAACAGTTTATGTCGGATATTGAAACCCATCCATTACCGCCATTTTTACCGCCCAATGCCAAATTACTGATGTTGGGCAGTTTTCCGCCACCCGCAACGCGCTGGAAAATGAATTTTTATTATCCGAATTACCAAAATGATATGTGGCGGATATTTGGATTAATTTTCTTTAAAAATAAAGATTACTTTTTGGACTTACCTAATAAAAAATTTCAGGAACATCTAATCCGTGAGTTTCTAACTGAAACGGGGATTGCGATTTTTGACAGTGCTTATCAGATCCGACGCCTGAAGGGAAATGCTTCCGATAAATTTCTAGAAATTGTAGTGCTAACCAATTTGCAGGATCTATTAGGGAAAATGCCGGACTGCAACCACATCATGACTACAGGCGACAAGGCCACAGATACTTTGATGCTCTCTATGCCTGAAGGTACGTTGAAACCCGGTATAGGTGAGCCAACACAGGCACATTTTCTTGGCCGTGACCTGTATCTATACCGGATGCCATCTTCATCCCGGGCTTATCCTTTGGCTCTGGATAAGAAAGCAGATAGTTACCGGATGATGTTCGAGCATGTCGGTCTAATTTGAGTTATGAATAAATATAAATATTAAGTATATTTATGAAATAAGCTTACTTTTAGAAAGTATTTAAGTATTTTCTACCTGCATATTGGGATATTCGACCCAGCGATAATCCTTAACTTTAATATCCCGAACATGATGAAAGCTGGACCAGATCAGTTTGCTACCTTTACTCCATTTTAATGTAGAGATACGAGATTCAACTTTCTCAATCTCTTCCGCTGTTGCAGGACGTAAAGAGCCAATCTCTGCATATAAACGTACACCGGGATAATGCTTAAATTTTCCCTTGAACATGGAACTTAACCAGAACAGTTTGCTGCTATTCACAGCCTGAATGCAGGCAAGTGGCTGATGCTGTAAATTTTCAGAGAAGGTGGTGGAGTAAGTATCAAAAAAGAAACCTGTACTAGACTGCTGATCCAGAAAGACAGTTCCGATCGGAGTAATACTAGGAAAGCCTCGGGGATTGACGGTTGCGATCGAACAATGCATTGCTGCACGCTGCGCATCTGCAACAACTTGACGGATATTTTGCCATTCAGAAGGGGAAATCATGATGTTTTCTCTTTATTATTTTAATCAAGCTTAATCTGTATGTCTAAAATAGGCATTGCCATAAAAATATTCAGGCAAGGGCAATTTAACCAATTAAATATATTAGGTAAATTCCCTGTAAACGAAAAAGAGCCGATATGGCTCTTTCAAATTTTAGAAATGGAAAAATGAATTAACCATCATATTCCACATAATCCCACAGGTTTAAGCGCGCTTTAATTTCTTTGCGGATATTCGGCAACATCGGGAGTAATGTCCCGTCAATCCATAAACTTAAAGCTTGTGCAGAAATCAGTTGCTGTTGTTCATCGACCAGTTGCGCGCCTTTAACCATCACCAGTGTTTCTTCAGAAGCTTCGGTTTCAACACCTTTGAATAGCACCTGTAATTCATAACCGGTATCCTGAATCAGCCATTCCAGTTCGACCTGGATATTCTGATTAGATTTAAGTACGACCTGACCTTCGACCAAGTCCGAATCAGACAGGCAGTCATGTTCAACCCGTATTTTGGCTAAAAACCATTCTTGTTGAGACAGATCCTGCAAGGTCTTAACAGGGGTGAGAATATCACTGAGTTTAAACTGACGACTTAAATCAAAAAATTGCATGGGAGTGGAAAGCGAAAATTCGCAAAATACTGGAAAAGTGTAATTTTAGAGCAATCAACGGAATAGGTAAAACCTTTGTAGGTATTGATCTGATTAATATATAAGAAATAAGCTGAAAAATATAAGTATAAAAACCCGATTTAGAGATTTAGTCAATTTTATATTGTTCAGCTTATCACCAATAAAGATTTAAAATATCCAAAGCCAACTATCAATTAAGGAAAAATCACATTAAATGTAATTTGATTGCAATGTATCTGTCATTACATTAACCATTCTCCCGGGAATTTTGTTGCCAGATTCATCATATAACGCTGGAACTGTGTCGTTTCAGGGTCATGATTATGCTGAATGACTGAACCATTTTTTTGGTGTTCCAGCCAAATGATCTCACCCTCTTTATCTAACTTCAGTTGATAAGCCATTCTGGGTAAATACTGGTTTAAGGACTTGGTAATTTCATCTTGGAGCTGATCAGATTCAATCACCAGACCGACTTCAGTGTTTAAATAGGCAGAGCGTGGATCAAAGTTAAAGGAACCAATAAATACCATGCCATCCAGATCAAAGAATTTGGCATGTAAACTGGAACTGTTCTTATTTTTGGCCGGAATAATATTACCGGTCATAATTTCATACCAGGTCCGTTTTGGCCGTTCAATATAAGGTTTGAATTCCCAGAGCTCGATTCCATTCTTGAGCAGCTGTTTACGGTATTGCTGATAATAGGCATGAACCAAAGCAACATCATTTGCTTGGAAAGAATTGGTTAAAATTCTGATTTTGACACCCTGTTGGGAACGTTTACTTAAATAATCCGCACCTTCCTGAGTAGGAATGAAATAAGAAGAAACCAATTCCAGGTGGTCTTTGGGTTCACCCATGAGTTCCAGCATATGGGTATAAATATAATCGCCATTCTGGGCGCTACGACGAACCTTGGAAGGGGCATCGGCAACAAAATAGGCATTTCCCCATTTGATCGGGCGCTTTCTCAGTTGTTCATCAATCTGCTGCTCCGCAATACCGACTCGGCGTTTCAATTCATTTTTATCGACTTCATCTTCTTTAAATTCAGTTCTTAGTCGTTTTAAAAGTTGTGGATTACCCGAATCATTTAGAACTTGTCGGATATCATAGCTTAGATCATCGTTCCAGAATTTGATAAAGGTTTGATTCGCATCGTGTGCTGGCTTTCCGGCAAAGAAAATATCAACATCGCTAAACTGAAAATCCTTACTGGCATCAAAATATTCACTACTGATATTCCGACCACCTGTGACCGCTGCCGTACCATCCGCAATAATCAGTTTGTTATGCATACGCGGATTAATATATTTCATACGGAATCCGTAATCCAGGGCACGCAATTGACGGAATTTATAAGGATTAAATAGTCGGACTTCGAAATTAGGATGCTGGGCTAAGGCCAGCAACTTATCATCCAGTTGAGTCCCGTTCTGGTCATCAATCTGAACCCGAACCTTCACGCCACGGTCTGCGGCTTTTAATAATTGGGAGAGGATCATGTTGCCAATATAGTCATCTTTCCAGATGTAATATTGCAGGTCGAGATGGTATTTGGCTTGATTAATCAGATATAACCTTGCCGCCATACTCATAAAACCGTCATATAAAGGCAGATAAGCCGTTTTCCCTTCCTGAATCTGTGGCAGTTGTTCCTCTCTGATCCAGTGGGTCGATTGTACTGGAGTAATAGCTTCTTCTTTTGCTGTATTGGGAGCTAATTCACAGCCAGAAATAGTCAGGCTAAAAACAAAAATACTTAAACATGTAATTGACGAGGGCTTAGTCATTGATGTTCCATTAGTTATAGGGGTTTTATTCCTCAACTTGTGATGTTAATGGTTGAATCTCCGAATAGAAAGAGGTTACTGTTAACCATCTGTAAATCAGTAATAAAAGGATCGTTTTACATGAAATCACGTGCAGCGGTTGCATTTGGCCCAGGTCAGCCATTAGAAATTGTGGAAGTAGATGTTGCTCCACCAAAAGCAGGTGAAGTACTGGTAAAAATTAGCCATACTGGCGTATGTCATACCGATGCATTTACCTTGTCTGGTGATGATCCGGAAGGCGTATTTCCAGCAATTTTAGGCCATGAAGGCGCGGGTGTGGTCGTTGAGGTAGGTGAAGGCGTGACGAGTCTGAAACCGGGTGATCATGTGATTCCACTTTACACAGCAGAATGTGGTGAATGTCTGTTCTGTAAATCGGGTAAGACCAACCTGTGTGTAGCGGTTCGTGCGACTCAGGGTAAAGGTGTAATGCCAGATGGAACTACCCGTTTTTCTTATAATGGCCAGCCGATTTATCATTATATGGGCTGTTCAACGTTCTCTGAATATACAGTCGTTGCAGAAGTTTCTCTGGCGAAAATTAACCCTGAAGCTAACCATGAGCAAGTGTGTTTATTGGGCTGTGGCGTGACTACCGGTATTGGTGCAGTACATAACACTGCTAAAGTACAGGAAGGCGATAGCGTCGCTGTATTTGGCTTAGGCGGTATTGGTCTTGCAGTTGTACAAGGTGCTCGCCAAGCCAAAGCCGGCCGTATTATTGCCGTGGATACCAATCCAGATAAATTCGAACTGGCTAAACAGTTTGGCGCTACTGATTTTGTGAATCCAAAAGACTATGACAAGCCAATTCAGCAAGTGATTGTGGAAATGACCGGTTGGGGCGTAGACCACTCTTTTGAATGTATTGGTAATGTCGACGTAATGCGTTCAGCACTAGAATGTGCACACCGTGGCTGGGGTCAGTCTGTGATTATTGGCGTAGCAGGTGCAGGTAAAGAAATCTCAACTCGTCCATTCCAGCTAGTCACAGGCCGTAAATGGATGGGTACGGCATTTGGTGGTGTTAAAGGCCGTTCTCAATTACCGGGCATGGTTGAACAGGCCATGAAAGGTGAAATTCAGTTAGAACCATTTGTGACACATAAGATGCCATTAGAACAGATCAATGAAGCCTTTGATCTGATGCATGAAGGCAAATCGATCCGTAGCGTGATTCATTTTGATTAAAATGATTTAGCGATTTAAACTTCATAAAGGCCGGTAAACACCGGCCTTTTATTTTAATAATTAAAATATATCAGATACATTTGCCTATCAAAGCACCACAGAGCTTTACCTAAAAAACACAAGGCTTCTAAGGTCATTACATGCCAGATGCTTATAGTGAATAGAAGCGTATCGATAGACGCGATTAAAACCATGTTTAAGAATCATTTTAAAGAATAAGGATAAGCTCTATGTCGAATGATAGATTTGATCGTATTAAAAATTCTCCTAAAGATGTCCGTGATGATTTAAATGCCGATCCAATTAGCGGCGAGCCAGGTGCACATCCTATTGGTACAGGCGTAGGTGCCGCCGGTGGTGCAGCTGCAGGTGCAGCGGTCGGTGCAGCAGGCGGTCCTGTTGGTGCAGCAGTAGGCGGTGTTGTGGGGGCAGTGGTCGGTGGTCTCGCAGGTAAAGGCGTAGGCGAAGCTGTGAACCCGACTGAAGAAGCAGCATTCTGGCGAGATAATGCCGTTGAAACCCCTTATTATTCAGATGCCCGTACCACGTATAGCGATTTAGATTACGATCGTGACTATGATGCGGCCTATCGTGTCGGTTATGAAAACCGTGGGGCATATGATGCTAATACCCGTTTTGAAGACGTAGAAAGCGATCTGAAAGTAAAATGGGAGCAAGTAAAAGGCCAGTCACGTCTGAACTGGGAACAGGCAAAATTTGCAGTACGTGATGCATGGAATCGCGTAACCCGTTAATTGCAAATGCCAAAACCAAGATCTAATATGCTCTTGGTTTTAAGGAAATGGGCAAAGTCTGCTGACCGTCACGACTTTGTCCATTATTAATATCTGAAAGGTTAGAATTCTAGGGCGATAAGTAAAAGTATAAATACTGATAAATATTTTTTTATATTTACTACTTGTCAAAACTGGATAGAGCGCGTATTTTAATTTCAGATTCACATTTTTATGAAAGACATAAACATGTTAAAGCAACCTATCATTTCAAACGCTTATTTTTATTTCTGGCAGTTTAGATAATTGCCTGAATGCGTTTGGGCAATGAAAAGGTTGCCCACCAGTTAATACCTGATCGGCAACCCTGATCAGGTTTTTTTATGCATGTGATTTAACAATTTTTTGGAGACAGCCATGACAAACTTTAACTATTCATACTTTAGCAACTTTTATTGGTCTTACTTTAGCCAGCTAATGACGCTTTCGACATCTTCGATTAGACCCATAACGCTCAAATAA
Source organism: Acinetobacter sp. YH12041 (assembly GCF_013419975.1). Lineage (NCBI taxonomy): Bacteria > Pseudomonadati > Pseudomonadota > Gammaproteobacteria > Moraxellales > Moraxellaceae > Acinetobacter > Acinetobacter sp. YH12041. The sequence goes on from NZ_VOZC01000007.1 coordinate 43,420, forward strand.
AAGTTTGGACTGATTGCCAGTCCCAGGATTTAAAGTCATGAATATTGCAAATACATCACAACAACATCAAACAGAAACCATTTTAGCTTTGCCACAGCAACTTAAGCAGCAATTGCCACTGTCTCCGCAATTGGCTGTACAAGTCGCTGAACAGCGTCAAATTATTCAAAATATTTTAGAGTGTAAAGATCACCGTTTAATGGTGATTACCGGACCATGTTCCATTCATGATGAAGCTTCCGCACTGGAATATGCAGAAAAATTAAAACAGCTTCAGGAACAGGTTTCTGATCAAATTTTCCTGGTTATGCGGGCTTATATTGAAAAACCACGTACCACCGTAGGCTGGAAAGGCTTCCTGTATGACCCAGAACTCGATGGCTCATCCAATATGCAATTGGGTCTGGAAAAATCTCGTGCACTGTACCTAAAACTGATTGGCATGGGCCTGCCGATTGCCTCAGAGATCTTAAGTCCAATGGCAACGGCGTATTTCGATGATCTATTGGCCTGGGGTGCGATTGGCGCGCGTACCAGTGAATCACAAATTCACCGTGAAATTTCCAGCCATATGCCGTACAGCATCGGTTTCAAAAATGGGACAGATGGTTCGATTCAAATTGCTCTTGATGCTATTCAGTCAGCTTCCAATCCACATCAGTTCATGGGCATGAGCCAATCGGGTCTGCCGTGTATCCTGAGCTCAAAAGGGAATCCAAAAGCACATTTGATCCTGCGTGGTTCAAATAGTGGTCCGAACTACCAGTTGTCTGAAATTGAAAAAATTAAAGCGAAACACTCAACCGATTTGCCGGCCCTGGTTATTGATTGCAGTCATGGTAATAGTTCAAAAAACCCAATGCTACAACCTGAAGTGCTGGAGCAGATCGTCGCTGAACGTTTGCACAGCAATGTGCGGGGTGTAATGCTCGAAAGTCATCTGGTCGATGGCAATCAGAAAATCTCTGAAGATATGGTTTACGGCCAGTCAGTGACTGATGGATGTCTGGGCTGGACAAAAACCGAGCAATTATTGTTAAATATGGCTGATTCACTGCGATGCGAAAGTTTAAAGCGTAGCGCTTAAACTCACGATCTTATCTTTCCTCAATTCGTTGAGGAAAGATATTATGATCGGATATGGTTGTTCAGAAGTATTTTTCTAAATGCTGAAAGCAACAATTCGATATTTTGAAAATTAAAACAATGAGTATTAAAACGATTTTAAAAAATTCATAAAAAATAATTAATTTAAAAAAATAAACAATAACAATAATTTATTAGAGGTCAGCCTGATACTGTTTTTAAACAGCGGATGAGTAATGATCCCGGGAAGCTTGCTATGTATACAACTGAATTACTCGATGAAGCACGTAAATTTATGCACCATATGCTGACCAAAGTCGTGGAATATGGTAGTTCCGACCTTTTTATTACAGCTGATTTCCCGCCCAGTATCAAACAGCAGGGGTTGATGAAACCATTTGGTCAGCAGAAACTCACAGCCGATAAGACCCGTTTGTTTGCTTATGCCTTGATGAATGAGCGACAGATTCAGGAATTTGAATCGGTGATGGAATGCAATTTTAGTATTAGCATCCCGGGCGTGTCGCGCTTCCGGGTTAATGTCTTTCAGCAACAGCACAATGTAGGCATGGTGATTCGAATCATTACGACAGATATTCCAAGCTTTGAGCAGTTAGGCTTACCAGCTTCATTGCAACAGGTCATCATGCAGAAACGTGGTTTGGTGCTGGTAGTTGGTGCAACGGGTGTCGGGAAATCGACTACATTGGCAGCCATGATTGATTATCGTAATACGCATACTGAAGGGCATATTATTACGATCGAAGACCCGGTGGAATATGTCTATCAGCATAAAAACTCGATGATCACCCAGCGTGAAATTGGTGTAGATTGCGTTTCCTGGCACAATGCACTGATTAATACCATGCGGCAGGCACCTGACGTTATCGTGATTGGCGAAATCAGGGATACAGACAGTATGGAGCATGCAATTGCCTTTGCTGAATCTGGCCATTTATGTCTTGCAACACTCCATTCTAATAATGCCTATCAGGCACTGGACCGGATTATTAACTTCTTTCCAGAAGAACGCCGTAATCAGTTACTGCTAGATTTATCAGCTAATATCAAAGCCGTGATTTCTCAGCGGCTAATTCGCACTGAAGATGGTAAAGGTCGTCGTGCGGCGGTAGAAATTCTGCAAAATACTCCTTTAGTTTCTGACCTGATTCGTAAAGGTGAATTCCATGAACTTAAAACGATTATGGCTCGTTCGCGGGAACTGGGCATGCAAACCTTTGATCAGGCATTATTTGATTTATATAACCAAGGCATTATTTCTTATGAAGAAGCCTTGCGTAATGCAGACTCCAGCAATGAATTACGTTTGCAAATCAAGCTGAAGAGCAGTCGTATCAATCCTGTTTTACAGGCAGAAAATGCCCAGATTTCACTTCTGGAACAGTCCAGATCGCGTGCACTTTCTCCTGATTAATCTTGGCTTTTTAATAAACAGACTACTATTCAGTTCAATAGAACTGAGTCATAAATCTTCTTTAATGGTGGCTTTTAAGCAAGGCAGTTTTAGGCCACCTATCTAATTTTTTAATTTTATCCTTACTTGCCTGGTGAATTCAGTTTCACCGTCTTGCATTTATCCTGAATATGATCTTTTTCATTGTAATATTCTTTTAAAATGAAATAGGTTTTAAAAGGCAATATATGTCTACTTAATTGATATTTAATTGAACTACATCACATAAATTTTAAAAAAATATTTTCTTTATAAATCAAATCTATTTGAGGCTTTAAAAAAAACGCTGCACAATAAAAATCAAATGATATTGGCATGAATCAAGCATTTAAATTCATGTAATTGTGTATTTCCAGGGGAAGAGAATGTTCACGGCAGAACTGTTGGACGAAGCAAAAAAATTCATGCATCACATGCTGACCAAAGTAGTGGAATATGGGGGCTCAGACTTATTTATTACCGCAGATTTTCCACCGAGTATTAAACATCAGGGCTTAATGAAGCCCTTTGGACAACAAATTCTTACTGCTGAAAAAACCAAACTGTTTGCTTATAGCTTGATGAATGATAAACAGCGTCAAGAGTTTGAAGCTGAACTGGAATGTAACTTCGCGATTACTGTACCGGGTGTATCGCGCTTCCGGGTAAATGTTTTTGTACAACAGCTTCAGGTCGGGATGGTGATCCGGACCATTACGGCAGAAATTCCAAATTTCCAGAAACTGAAATTACCAGAATCATTGAAACACGTGATTATGGAAAAACGCGGTCTGGTACTGGTTGTAGGAGGAACGGGTTCAGGTAAATCGACCTCTCTGGCAGCGATGATTGACTACCGCAATGAAAATTCGGCGGGGCATATCATTACCGTGGAAGATCCGGTGGAATATGTACATAAACACAAGAAATCCATGATTACTCACCGTGAAGTTGGAGTCGATTGCCATTCCTGGCACAATGCGCTGAAAAATACCTTGCGTCAGGCCCCCGATGTAATTCTGATCGGTGAGATTCGGGATACCGAAACCATGGAACACGCAATTGCCTTTGCTGAAACCGGACATTTATGTCTGGGTACACTGCATTCCAATAATGCTAACCAGACTTTGGACCGGATTATTAACTTCTTCCCGGAAGAACGCCGTAATCAGTTATTAATGGATTTATCTTCGAATATGAAGGCGATTATTTCCCAGCGTCTGATTCGTACTCAGGATGGAAAAGGGCGTCGGGCTGCAATTGAAATCATGTTAAATACACCTTTGATTTCTGATCTGATTCTAAAAGGTGAGTTTCATGAGCTGAAAGCCATTATGGGCAAATCTCGTGAACTGGGCATGCAGACTTTCGATCAGGCCTTATTTGACCTGTATAACGAGGGTGCGATTTCTTATGAGGAAGCATTGCGTAATGCTGATTCGACTAATGAATTACGTTTACAGATCAAGCTGAAAAGCAACCGCCAGGATAATCCTGCTGCTGGAGAAGCAACACAATTCACGATGATGCAAGAACCGAAAGCTGAAGAAAAAGAACAGGAAAATACTTCAGCATCTGAATAAATACATCTTCGTGTCAGAATTAAAACAGGCAGTTCATCTGCCTGTTTTTTTATTATATTTAGATATTAACTTGTATTAGGCAGTCTTAACTTGAACGACCAGTTTAAAGTAAACAATACTGCATAAGGTGAGTAAACTACAGAGAATAAAGGCGAACTGATAACTATAAGTCGCAATAAGCGCCCCAATCAGTAGCGAACCGACCGCAATTCCTACATCATAGAAGGTATAAAAGGTCGAAGTAGCATAACCAATCCGGTGTTTCGGTGCACGTTGAATGGCCAGTGTTTGAATGCAAGGTTGTGCGCTGCCAAAACCGATACCAATCAATACCGCAGCCAGCAGGAATCCCCCCAACGTCTGAATCTGACTGAGTAAAAAGAGTCCTAAGCTAAAGATGAGTAGCGCAGGATAAATCACATATTGTGGACCTTTGCGATCGTAAATTTTTCCGGTAATCGGACGTAAACTCATCATGGAAATGGCGAATACGACAAAGAATAAACTGGCATAAGCCATCAGGTTTTTACTGGCAGCAAAAGGTGCAATAAAAGACATGATGCTGGCATAAGAGAAAGAAATCAGAGCTGCCAGAACAGCAACAGGCAATGCTTTCTTTTCTACAACATCAGACAACACCAGTCCTTTTTTCTCAGGAATAGTTTGAATGATGTGCTCAGGCTCTTTGACCGGAATCATTAAGCAGAAAGCAAATCCGATAAAAACTAATGCAATAAGCAGCGTTGTGATCTGAAAATAAGACCAGTATTCAATCAGACTTAAGCCAATCAATGGTCCTAGAACAATACCCAGATTGACTGACATGACGTAATAGCCCATGCCTTCGCCTTTACGCTGTTCTGGAATAAACTGATTTACTACAGGGACACAGACGGTAGTCAAAATACTAAACCAGATCCCATGCAAAAAACGGATGATAAATAAGGTCGTCAACTGATCGGCAAGCAGGTAGGCTAGGGAAAATAGACTGAAAAAGATTCCAGAAACAATCAGGGTTTTACGGATACCCAATTTTTCAATAATTAGGCCACTAAATGGTCGTACAGCAATCGCTGAAATCATGAACAAGGTCATGGCCAGACCAGCTTGGGCTAAGTTTCCGCCTAATTCTTTCAGGATATAAATCGGTAAAATCGTGGTTTGTGCAAAATAGAAAATAAATAAAAACAGGTTATTGGCCAGACACAGCACAAAAGGCTTGGTCCATAAAGGCAATAGATTGGATTTCATAATTTTCCTAAATTGATCTATAGGGAAATGCTGCGATGAGCATGAATATTATTTTTATAAAGCAGCCTGAGCTATCTGATGCGAGTGATAGCAGGTACAGCAAAGACTTTAAGAAAAATGTGTGAAAAATACAATAAAATTCCGATATAAATACATTGTATTTGATGGTGAGCTTTAAATACGAAGTTTTCAATGCGTAAAAAAATCAGCCCGCAGGCTGATTCTTATTTTTCCATACTAAATCAAAGTAGCTTATAGGCCAGCTTCATATTCTGTATTAGACAATAGCTTTTCTACATCTGCCATATTGTCCGGTTTGATTTTATAGATCCAGCCTTTGCCATACGGGTCATCATTAATGAAATCAGGATCATCTTCAAGCGCAGCATTGATTTCAACCACTGTACCAGAGACAGGTGCATGAATATCAGAAGCAGTTTTCACTGATTCAACCACGCCAGCCTGTTCGCCCGCAGTAATATGTGAGTCAAGATCTGGTGCTTCTACATAAACCAGATCACCTAATGCATCCTGTGCATGGTCGGAAATACCGGTCACAACAAGATCACCCTCAATGCGTACCCATTCATGCGTACTTGCGTACTTTAATTCTGAAGGATGATTCATTGATAACTCCCTAAAAATCTTAAGATCATTTTTGATATGTTTTATACATTCTTTTTGGCCAAAACAAAAGGTTTATCCGTGCTTATAAATAAGGATCTTTACGCCAGTTGCTCGGGCTACGACCACTCCAGCGCTTAAACGCCCGACTAAAATTGGCCACATCACTATAGCCAAGTTCATCAGCGATCTGCTCCAGAGTAAAGTCTGTACGGGATAATAAGGAAGTGGCATGCCGGTAGCGCACTTCATCCACTAGCGTAGAGAAAGAAGTACCTTCAGCGGCCAACTGACGCTTTAAGGTTCGATCCGACATATGCAGCCGTTCAGCTACGCTTTCAATACTCAGATAATGCTGTTCGGAATGAGTCAGAATATCCCGTACCCGCATGGCAATCCGGTGCCGTTCACCAAGTGCCGATAATTCAGCTTCACACTGGTTAATCGCAATCTGGCTAGCAATCGGATCAGCGTGTACCAACTTGTTCATCAGGTAGCTTTTATCAAAGCTTAAAATTAAATGCGGCTGTTCAAAACGGAACTGATGCGTAGGAAATTTCGCCATGAAGCGCTCAAAACCTTCCGGTTTTTTGAAATCAAAGTCGATTTCACCGGTTGCATCGTTAACCCCGGTAATGGCTTTGGCCATACTGATCAGGCCAATCATCAGGGCAATTGAAATTTCGGTGCGAAGCGGTTCCAGCTGAATATCAGTTTGCAACTGTACGGTTGCCTTAGCGCCAAAGGTCGAGAAAAATAGCTGCAGGAAGGGTAAACGTAACTGAATGAATCGGTTCGCTAGCACCAGAGCTTCGGTAATATTATTCGCCGTCATGATGGCATAACCGATAAAGCCATGAATCGAAATCCGCATCTGGGTACCTAAGTGATAACCCAGTGTCGGTTCACCAGTGAGCTTCAGGGCATGCTTGACCAGTTCATTGGCCACAGGGGTCGGAATACGGTAATCAGGATCTGCCAACTGTTCACTGGTCAGGCCAAAAGGCTTAAAAAGCGACTCATTATTATACCCCCAGCGGGAAATGACATCGAGAAGCAAGAGACCGTATACACCTGGAATACCTTGGTCTTGGCGTGGAGCTATTGTTTTCATGCGCGATCCGTTGCACTCATTCAAATTTTTTTATTTTCACTTCATATTGGCATGAAAAAGCCATTTTCTTGATAAAAATTGTTGGACAAAGCTGTGGCAATTTCCACAAGCAGATTTTAATCAACTTAAAGCAGAGTAGCTCAACTTAAAGTTGGAAATCAATGTAAACCAGAGATATTTTAGGGATTTAATTTTAAGCCTACAGATTTCTATTAATTCAGAATAGGGCTGTTTTTTGAATAATCTGGAATTTAAAAATGCTTGTGGAATAGTTGATATTCCCATAAAAGCAAACCGAAGCATGGCTATTCAAGTGACTCAAATAGAATGCTTCGGTTTCTGTTGTAGAGCTTAGCTACTACTGAATAGAGCGATTATGCTTCGTGTAAGTTATCAGTTTTGGCATGTTGCTGTACCAAGAACCCGCCGGTTTGACGCTGCCATAGCTGCGCATAGATTCCGTTTAAGGCCACCAGTTCATCATGCGTACCTTGCTCGGCAATTTTACCTTGATCCATCACAATCAGACGATCCATCTGCGCAATGGTAGAAAGACGATGCGCAATGGCAATAACCGTTTTACCTTGCATCAAATCATCCAGACTATTCTGAATAGCCGCTTCGACCTCGGAATCCAGAGCACTTGTGGCTTCATCCAGAATCAGAATCGGTGCATCTTTCAGGAATACCCGGGAAATGGCAATACGTTGGCGTTGTCCACCAGAAAGCTTCACGCCACGTTCACCCACATAGGCTTCATAGCCTCTACGGCCACGCAAATCAGTCAGATTCGGAATAAATTCTTCCGCTTTGGCCTTGCGTACAGCTTCAAACATCTCTTCATCAGTTGCATCCGGACGACCGTATTTGATATTTTCAGCTACGGTACGATGCAGCAAAGACGTATCCTGAGTGACCAGCGCAATGTTTTTACGCAGGCTGTCCTGAGTGACATCGGCAATATCCTGACCATCAATCAGAATACGGCCCTGATTCAGATGATAGAAATGCAATAGCAATTGAATCAGGGTTGATTTACCGGCACCGGAACGCCCCACGATCCCGATTTTTTCACCCGGACGAATGGTCAGATTAAACTGGTCAATGACCGGTTTTTCATTATAGGCAAAAGTGACATTATCAAATTTAATCTCACCGTGTTTTAGCTCCAGTTCTTTCGCATCTTCTTTGTCTTGAATATTGATCCGACGACCTAGAGTTTTCATCCCGTCCTGAATGGTACCGACATTTTCAAACAGGGCAGAGGTCTGCCACATCATGAACTCGGCAATACTATTCAGCTTTAATACCATCGCTGTAGTGGCTGCAATAATCCCGAGCTGCGCCTGACCTTGCATCCAGAGCCAGATCGCAGTTCCCAGCACACCTGCATACAGCACAACGCTCAGCATCAGAATGCTGATTTCGTATTGAGCGCCCAGCCGCATCTGTTTATATACCGTAACCATAAATTCCTGCATGGAGGATTTGGCATACTGGCTTTCACGACCCGCATGCGCAAAGAGTTTTACGGTCTGAATATTGGTATAGGCATCAGTCACACGTCCGGTCATGACTGCACGCGCATCCGCTTGTAAGGACGAAATCTTGCTTAGTCTTGGAATGAAATAGCAGGCAGCACAGATAAACAGTAATAACCAGACCATAAGCGGCAAGATAAGTAAAGGTGAAATGGCACCCAAAACAATATTGATTGTGACGAAATAAATCAACACATAGGCCAGCATATCGCCCAAAATGACCCAGAATTCCCGGATCGCCAGCGCCGTTTGCATGACTTTGGCCGATAAACGTCCGGCAAAATCATTATGGAAGAAGTCCAAACTCTGTTTGAGCAATAAATTATGGAAGCGCCAACGCAGACGCATCGGGAAATTACTGTATAAAATCTGATGCTTGATCAGGGACTGGGCACTGGCAAACAGGATATTGGCCAGCAAGATAATACTCAATAAGGTCAGGTTGCTGGCATGTTGATCTAAAAAAGTCTCTGGCTGACTTTGACTCAACCAGTTCACCAGATCACCAATTTTTGAATACAGTAAGGCCTCAAAACTGGCTGCACCTGCGGTACACAATACTAGAATCAGCAAATAACGGCGTACCCCATAAGCTGCTTGCCAGACAAAGGGGAAAAACCTGGTGGGTAAAGGTTGATTCAGGTTTTTGGTGGGATAGGGGTCTACCAGCCGTTCAAGCCATCGAAACATTAACGTACTCTTATCATGTATTTTCTTTGCGGAAATTATAAAGGATTCTGCTTTTTGAAGTCTGAATTTGAGTGAAATTGCCACAAATGTTTAACTAAATCAAACTTTAGGTTGCAGAGCAAAAACTCATGCCAGATTTATACCAAATAATATGAAGACCAAAAATAAGAGATTGAATTCATTTTAAATACTGAATAAAAAGCCCGAAATAAGAGATTATTTCGGGCTTAAGTTAAGAGGTTAGTTTAAGTGATAATCGGAGATGAAGAACTCGCGTTAAAAGATTCCTTAAAATCACTCCCAGAAGGAGCTTGATACACCTTCAATCCAAATTCCGGAATAATCGCCAGAATATGGTCCATGATATCTGACTGGATATTTTCATACTCTGCCCAAACCGTCGTATTGGTGAAAGCATAAATTTCCAGTGGTAAACCTTCGCTGGTCGGTTGTAACTGACGCACCATCAATGAGAAATCTTTGGCAATACCCGGATGCTGTTGCAGATAAAATTCCAGATAAGCGCGGAACGTTCCTAAATTGGTCAGACGGCGCTGGTTGTATTGTGAATGATGCTGGAGCTGCTGGTTAAACTTCTCTAGTTCTTCTGATTTGGTATTCAGATATTGATCCAGCAGGATAAAATTTTTCAGCTTGTTCTGTTCTTCAGCCGTCATGAAATGTACGCTGGTTTGATCAATATGAATTGAACGTTTGATCCGGCGGGCACCCGCTTCCTGCATGCCGCGCCAGTTTTTAAAGGTATCAGTCACCAGTTTATTGGTCGGAATCGTGGTCACAGTCTTGTCAAAGTTCTGCACAGTCACTGTATGTAATGACATATCAATGACATCACCATCGGCATTTAGGGTCGGCATTTCAATCCAGTCACCAATACGTACCATGTCATAAGATGAAATCTGAACCGAAGCCACCAGTGACAGAATCGTATTTTGAAAGACCAGCATCAGGACAGCGGCCATCGCACCAAAGCCAGCGAGCAAGGTGAATACATCTTTTTTCAGGAAAGTGCCTAAAATCATCAAGCCACAAACAATGAAGATGATCAGCTTGACCAGCTGTAAATAACCTTTAATCGGCTTGTTGCGTGACTTGGGATTACGCTGATAAATCAGGTTAAAGATATTCAGTAACTCACCGAGTGCCAGAGCAATGGTCAGGAAAATAAACGCCTGAGCACCCATTTGCACAAAGGTTTGCACCTTATCGGATAAATGCGGGACAGTGGTAATCCCGTTCATGATCACGATTGCCGGAACAATATTGGAAATCCGGCGAATCACACTATGTTCAGCAAAAATCTGATTATTGGCAAAGGGCATTTTGGAAATCAGTTGACGAATACCGCGTACGACAATCTGTTTGGCAAACACATTGGCAAGGATGGCCAGTAAAATCACAATACTCAGTGAAGATAACATTTCCAGCCATGGGTACTGATCGGCCCAATCTCGAATATTCTGAATAAAATTAAACTGTTCCAACTGATCTTTCTCTTTAACTCAAAAAATTTGTTAGAGTTTATAGGTTTAAACGCAATTTTTTAATCTTGGATAACCTTTTAAAACATATCTTTCTTAGAGGAGGCGAACTTAATCACTATTCAGGCATTTATTTTTTCCTGCAGGTTAATTCAGATTAAATAGATCAATGAAAATTGATTGGTTAATGGCTAGGAAATGTGAAAAATCGATAGAACAGCCTAACTTGGTATTCCTATGCTTCTTTTTAAACTTTAAAAAATTAAAAATGTCAAAGTGAATTAAAGAATTTAATATAGCGTTTAATTATGTTAATTCGACATAACTTAATGTTTATTTTACATTTTATATACTTACGATAGTGCTAGGATTAAAATCATATAATCTTAATCATTAAAAATGAAAAATCTTCAAATAGTTATAGCACAAGCTTACATTCCTATGAACTGGAACATATTGAGCAATCAATAAGCCATGAAATTAATAACACTATATTAGAGATAGTGGTTAATGATGAATCTTTTGAAAAAATTGATTGTTACTTGTATTCAAAGAAAGATCCAAAAAAAATTCTTAAAAGCTCTATACATTATGTAATAGCACTCTTAGAAAGAGCAAAGTATAGGGTAGAAAAAGCTCAGCAAAATAACGTGAGTCCTTTGCATATCTGCTTATACGTGATTAAGAAAATTGAGGGATTTATTGAATATTTACAGACTAAATTTTAGTTATTAGCGCTTTCATTTAAAGCCTGTTATATGAAATCTTAAGTTTCCAAATAGGATTTGAATTGAGTGAAATTTGCTATCTATTAAAACAAGAATATGCAAAAGACAAGCTGACATAGACTTAATGAAACAGATTAAAAAAACCGGCAAGTATGCCGGTTTTTTTATTTATGCTTTTCTTTTAAGGAAAATGTGCTTACCACATTAAATCATCAGGAATCACATAAGCTGCATATGGATCTTCTTCATCAGTAGTTTCTTCATTTTTCTCTGAATTATTCACGATGATAAAGCCTTCCATTTTTGAATTGATGCGATCCGCCAGAGCTTTAGGCAGGAAGGCATAACTCTCATTTTCACGTGCAATCACCAGACTGCCAGCGACCAGTGCATTATAAATCTGCTGGTTGATATAAACTTTCTTGATCTTGCTGTCATCAATAAACTGATAACTAATTTCGCCATCCGTATCGCGGATTTTATGCTGATTAATCATCTGCATGATGGCAGCTTTGAGTTCTTTTTCCTGCAACTGGGCTTTTTTCGCCTGTTCAATGGCTTGGTCTTTAGCCAGCTTTTCCTGTTTGTCCTGTTCAATCTTGGCCTTGATTTCGGCTTCTTTACTGTCGCCTGTGCGCTTTTCATGTACAGCCTGTTTAGACAGTTTTTTGGCTTTTTTATTATCGACCAGGCCTGTCTTTAACAATTGTGCCTGTAATGCATTTTTAACCATGAGAGTTTCCAGAAATTAGTCGTGTTGATGTCGATAACGTAAATAGATCACCCAATAGGTCAGGCTAAGCAGCAGGCTTAACACTGTAGGGACCAGGAATGCATTTAATTTTAAATAAGGATAAATCCAGCTGGCAAGTATGCCACCCACCAAAAAGCCGGCCAGAATCAGCATATGCAGGATCACTTTACGGGATTCTACTACCAGACCACGCAGGCGATAGCCCATAGCCAGACCTAAATCGGTCAGTACACCAGACAAATGGGTGGTCCGGATAATCGCACCTTTATAGTGGCTGACCATGGCATTTTGTACACCCATCGCGACACAGGCCCATAACAAGGCATAACGCGGGAAATAGGGCAATAACAGCCAGCAAATGAATATAAAAAAAGCCACCAGGCTTAAAGGATAACCATACAGGCGTCCCAAGCGAAAGTGACTATTTCCTAAAATCAGCCCGCTATACATCGAGCCAATCACATAACAGAGCGTAACCAGAATCAGATATAAAATCTGGCGTGGTTGCCAGTCCAGCAGCGCCATCGCCAGCATACTGACGTTACCGGTCATATGTGAAACGGACTGATGCAACACGGTCACCAGTCCTAATACATTAATCATTCCGGCATTTACCGCAAGGAAGAATGCACCCAATTGAACCCACGATGGTAAACGCTGTAATGGCATGGCAATATCATTAGAAAAACATCTTGATTCTTCAATATAAAATCAATCTGTAGCGCGGTCTACTGCTGTTGTAAATAAAACATCGGTAGATGAGTTGAGTGCAGTCTCGGTAGAGTCCTGCAATACACTGATCACCATACCAATTGCCACCACTTGCATTGCGATATCTGAAGAAATCCCGAACAGGCCACAAGCCACGGGAATTAGCAATAGTGAACCACCAGCCACACCTGAAGCACCACACGCAGACACAGTCGCTACGATAGAAAGAATTAGCATAGTAGTGAAGTCAACATTAACACCTAAAGTATTTACTGCAGCTAAAGACAACACGGTAATCGTCACTGATGCACCGGCCATGTTAATTGCTGCACCTAAAGGAATTGCTACGCTTGAAGTAGTCTCTTTCACACCTAAGCGTTTTGCCAAGTCCAGGTTTACCGGAATATTGGCAGCAGAACTGCGGGTAAAGAACGCGGTAATGCCACTTTCACGTAAGCAGGTAAAGACCAGTGGATACGGATTACGACGGGTAATGAAACCGACCATTAACGGGTTAATCACCAAGGCTACAAATACCATGGTACCCAGCAGAACAGCTAATAAATGCGCATAGCTGGTCAAGGTATCTAGGCCCGCTTCAGCAAAAGTCACGGCAACCAGACCAAAAATACCCACTGGCGCAAAGCTGATCACCAGACGAATTACATAATTGATGGCATTGGCAGCGTCATTTAAACAGGTTTTAGTTGTGTGTGATGCATGACGGAAGGCAATTCCTAACGCAATTGACCATGCCAGAATTCCAATAAAATTCGCTTCAGCAATGGCAACCACCGGGTTCGCTACAAAGCTCAGCACCAGATTTTTGAGAATTTCACCTAGGCTGCCTGGCGGCTGTAAATCACCTTGCGCTGCAATATCCAGGAACAATGTGCTTGGAAATAAAATACTGGCGATCACAGCGCTTAATGCTGCCAGGAACATGCCGACAGCATACATCAGCATAATAGGTCTTATCGTTGAATTGGTCTGGCCAACCTGGAAATTTGCAATTGATGCAAGAACCAGAATGAAAACCAGAACTGGCGCGACGGATTTTAGTGCCTTAATAAACAGATCACCCAACAGGCTTAAGGAAGGTGCAGCTTCAGGAAATAACAGAGCCACACCAACGCCTAGAATAATGGCGATGATGATTCGGGAGACTAAACTCAGACGCGATAGGGCAGAAAACATAAGGTTGCCTTGTGAAAATTACGAGGGCTAAATGCGAAAAAAATTTGCGTTATTTTATACTTAAATTAAGGATCGCTTAAAATATATTTTTAGATAATATTTAAGTGACTGAAAATTAATAAATAATTAAGATGGTTTTTTATCTTGATCGTATTATTTCCATACAAAATTCTTAGAAATAGCCAGATTTACTGATTGGTTTTTAATCTTTATTTTTTAAATGAATATAGAATTTAAATCAATCATTTCCAGTTATGTTTCAGTTCAATTCTTTGCATGACAGCATGTCTATCATGCAAGGAATTAAAAAATCTTAAATCATATAATGTTGAGGCTTCTCGAAGATTTCCGGAGCCAGATCCTGAATTGCCTGAAAATGGGTTAGATAAATCCGTCCACTCAAATGTGTCATGAGTTTGGAGGCTTGCAAGCGGTCGAATACCGGGCCTTTCACTTCTGCAAAGTGCAGGCGAATATTTAGTTTGGATAATTCAGCATTGAGCTCTTCCAGCGTTTCCAAAGCACTCAAGTCAATCGCACTAATACTAGAGCAGTTCAAAATCACATGCTCTAACTTGTCATTTAAACTTAACTGATTAATCAGATAACCTTTAAGAGTATGCGCATTTAAAAAACTTAGGTTTTCATCAATACGCAGAGATAGAACCCGATCAGAAGTCATCACCTGATGACGCTGGATATTCCGGAAATGCTGGGTGCCTTCGACCAGACCCACGACTGCAATATGAGGGCGGCTGATGCGCCATAGCATAAGAATAAAGGTCGAAATAATCCCGACGATTAGACCGGTAGTAATATCCAGTAATACCACACCAAAAAAAGTAATCCACATGGCAATGCCATCAGCTTTGGAATAACGCCAGGCATCGACGAAAGGCTGGAAATTGACCAGTTTCCAGATAGACACAATAATGGTTGCAGCCAGAATGGTCAGCGGCAGATCCTCAAAGAAGCTGGTAAAAAACAGACTAACCACGACAATCAATAAAGAAGACAATACGCCAGCCAAAGGTGTTTTGGCGCCAGCGTCAGCATTCACCACAGTACGTGACAGACTACCGGTTACAGGAAAGGCGGAACTGATTCCGGCACTGATATTGGCTACACCGAGCGCAATCAGTTCCTGATTACTGTTCAAATTGCTACGCTGCTGTAGCGCCGTTGCCTGAGCAATAGAGAGAGATTCCACAAAACTGATCATGGCAATCATGCTGGCACCCGGTAATAAGGTCATCACCAACTCCCAGTTCCAGTGTGGGAAAGACAAAGGCGGAAAGCCTGAAGGAATTTCACCGACCGTTTTAATGCCTTGAACTTTTAAGTCTAAAAACAGAACGGCTGCAATACCGAGAAAAACCAGAATCAGTGGAACTGCTCGAACCAGAAAATCAGTCGAACCGATCCGGCTTTGTACTGCTTGAGATTTTAATAGTTTCGGCAGATAAACCAGTAAACCGATAGAAAGCAGGCCAAAGATCAGACTCGGGAGATGCAAAAGTGGTAAATATTCAATCAGGCTTTTCACCAGCTCGGGAATATTATTGGCTTTTAAAGGTAAATCCACCAGAAACTTGAACTGACCAAAAGCAATCAATAGAGCCGAAGCAATAATAAAACTCTGAATGACCGGATGGCTGATCAGCTGAATTAAAAAGCCGAAACGGAATACACCTAAAAGCAGGGAAATAATGCCGACCATCAATGCCAATAAAGTTGCCGCTTCAATATAGACCGGAGAACCCACTTCAAATAATGGATTCAGTGTGGCAAAGGTCATCATGGAAATGATGGCTACTGGTCCAATCGATAAGGTCGTACTGCCGCCCAATAAGGCATAAATGATCATTGGTAGAATACTGGCATAGAGTCCCATAATCGGTGGCAAACCTGCCAGCATGGCATAGGCCATCCCTTGGGGTACCAGCATCGCGACGACAATCAGGGCAGCCAGTACATCTGATTTTAATTTCACTGGGCTGTACTGACTTAACCATGACCAGGCAGGGAGTCTATTGAGCAGTCTAGACTTAAAATTTGGCATATACAGGTCTAAATCACAAATATAGATATATTATGCACAAATTCTGCTAAGAAGTCTTAGGATATAAATAGGTGATCATTCACATTTTAAAAAATGAATGAGGGGACAAAGGATCAAGGCAAAAGACTTAAAACTCTCAGTAAAGAAAATTTAAATCAGGCAGATCGCTTTAAAATAAAACAGGACGAATGAGGTAAATTGCAGCTTTAAGCGACTGCTTGATTTACACAGTAGATTTGATAAAGCTTTTTTAACATTTCTACCAGGTTCTGGTCTTTGATCGAATAATAGATCTGTTTACCGTCTCGACGGGTATTTACCGCATCGCTTTTACGCAAAATCATGAGCTGCTGAGACAGGGTTGGCTGTCTGATGTCGGTAATCTCTTCAATTTGAGAGACATTCAGTTCATTTTGGGAGAGATGACATAAAATGAGCAGTCGGTCCGTATTGGCCATTAACTTTAAAATACCGACAACCTGTTGAGCTGAATCCCGCATCGCGGCAATTTCAAGATCGGTTTTCATTTACTATGTCCATTTATACAATTACAGCCCGCGAATTATACGACTCGAACAGCGTGAATTGATGGATAGAAAGCGTGAATTACTATGGTTTTTAATGAATTGTGTTATCAAGAATAGTTATAATTTACTAATTAAAATATAAGATAATTTTATCGTGTTCCGGTTTTTTAGGAAGAAGATGTTTCATTTCAAACTGCTATCGTGATTCCATCTTGTTTCAGGCATCTACAAAGCCGGAAAATGCTTGTATCATGTAAATACATCTTGGCGAATAACATCAAGGATATTCTAATGACTACAGATTCAGCTTTTCCAACACCTGCCAATTTAGGTATCGCGGTTTATAGCAATAATGCAGAGGCAATTGGTAATACCCCTCTGGTTCGTATCAATCGTGCCATTTCAGGCGGAGCGACTGTACTTGCGAAAATTGAAAGCCGTAACCCGGCATTTTCGGTGAAATGCCGTATTGGCGCAGCCTTGATTGCTGATGCAGAAAAGTCAGGTAAATTGAAGCCGGGCATGCACATTGTTGAGCCAACCAGTGGTAATACCGGTATTGCGCTGGCATTTGTAGCAGCGGCTAAAGGCTATGATATTACCTTAACCATGCCATCCAGCATGAGTATTGAACGCCGTAAAGTGGTGAAAGCATTAGGTGCTAATTTAGTACTGACAGATCCAGCCAAAGGCATGAAAGGCGCGGTGGAAGAAGCACAACGTCTGGTGAATGAAAATCCTGAACTGTATTACCTGCCACAACAGTTTGAAAATCCAGCTAACCCAAAAATCCATGAAGAGACGACCGGTCCTGAAATCTGGGAAGCGACTGCAGGTAATGTCGATATTCTGGTAGCGGGTGTAGGGACAGGCGGTACGATTACCGGTATTTCACGCTTTTTTGAAAAAGTGAAAAACAAGCCGATTTATTCAGTTGCTGTAGAGCCTGCTGAATCTGCCATTATTGGTCAGGCAAAACGTGGTGAGACACTCACTCCAGGACCACATAAAATTCAGGGTATTGGCGCAAACTTTATTCCAAAGAACCTGGATCTGGATCTGGTCGATGAAGTGATTGCCATTACCAGTAGCGATGCAGTGGAATGGGCACGTAAAACTGCGACTCAAGAAGGCATCTTGGTGGGTATTTCAAGTGGTGCTGCAATGGCTGCAGCTGCGCAACTGGCTGCACGTCCTGAAAATGCAGGCAAAAATATCGTGGTGATTCTGCCAGATGGTGGTGAGCGCTATTTATCTTCAATTCTTTTTGAAGATATTTCTGCTGAGTAAATATTTAACAAATTAGTTTCACTAAATCTCGAAAAAGCCTGAAGTCATCTTTGGGCTTTTTTATTGGACTTTATGCCTTCATATAATGAAAGATCAAGAATTTAAACCAGAAGCTTGACCTTCCCATTATGGTAATGTTTAAGCTATAGCATAGGCAGTGAATGGGTGAATGGAGAGCGCAGAATGAATAAACCAGCAACCACACAGTTGTACGAACAGCAGGTACAGATTTCAGGAATGACCTGTGCCTCTTGTGTCGCACGTGTGGAAAAAGCCTTAAAGAAAATTGAAGGTGTGGTGGAAGCGAACGTCAATCTCTCCACTGAACAGGCTTTTTTAAAAAGTGAACAACCTATTCCTGCAACGCAACTCGTCAATGCTATCAATAAAATCGGTTTTGAAGCCGTGATCCAGCAGTTTGATTTAAATATTGAAGGCATGACCTGTGCCTCTTGTGTAGCTCGTGTTGAAAAAGCCTTGAAAAAAGTCGATCAGGTACTGGATGCGCAGGTTAATCTGGCAACCGAAAAAGCTCACGTCACTGCAATTCGTCCTCTCGCTGTTTCCCAACTGGTTAAGGCGGTACAAAAGGCCGGCTTTGATATTCAAACCGACCGAATTGAACTGGCTATTGAAGGAATGACCTGTGCCTCCTGTGTGGCACGTGTAGAAAAGGCTTTATTAAAAGTCGATCAGGTAAGTGAAGCACACGTCAATCTCGCCACTGAAACAGCTTCGGTCAAGGCGCCGCGTAGTCAGCTTCCAGCTTTAATTGCTGCTGTCAAAAAAGCTGGCTATAACGCCCATGAAAAATTAGATACACAGGCTACCGATGCCCAGACGGCATTTCAGGAAAAGAAAACCGCTGAAACTGAACAGCTAAAACGTGACTTATGGTTAGCACTAATTCTGGCTGTTCCGGTGTTTATTCTGGAAATGGGTTCACATCTGATTCCGGCTTTTCATCACTGGATTGCACATACGCTAGGTACCCAAAACAGCTGGTATATCCAGTTTGTACTGACGACTCTGGTTTTGCTGATACCAGGACGGCGGTTTTATCAGCATGGGATTCCGGCATTGTTGCGACTGGCACCCGATATGAATTCTCTGGTTGCCGTGGGAACAATAGCCGCTTATGGATTTTCCTGTATTTCCACTTTCTTTCCGCAATTATTGCCGCAAAGCACTGTACATGTGTATTTCGAAGCGGCGGCTGTGATTGTTGCCTTGATCTTACTGGGACGTTATCTGGAAGCTCGAGCCAAAGGTAAAACCTCTGAAGCGATTCAATATCTGGTTGGCTTGCAGCCAAAAACTGCTCGAGTACAGCAAAATGGAACCTGGGTTGATCTGAAAATTGCTGATGTACAGCAGGGCATGCTGATCGAGATTCGTCCGGGTGAGAAAGTCGCAGTTGATGGTGAAGTCGTTTCTGGTCAAAGTTATATCGATGAAGCCATGATCAGCGGTGAACCTTTAGCGGTGGCTAAACAGGCTGGAGATCGGGTGATTGGCGGAACGGTGAATCAGAATGGCACTTTGCAGATCAAGGCGACTGCGGTCGGTCAAGATTCCGTCTTGGCTCAGATCATTCATATGGTGGAACAGGCACAAGGCGCAAAGCTTCCGATTCAGGCAGCTGTCGATAAAGTGACCTTATGGTTTGTGCCGGCTGTGATGCTTCTCGCGACTTTGACCTTTATCGTCTGGTTCCTGTTGGGTCCTGAACCAAATCTGACTTATGCACTGGTCAATGCTGTTGCAGTACTGATTATTGCCTGTCCTTGTGCAATGGGCCTGGCTACGCCAACATCTATTATGGTCGGCACCGGCCGGGCAGCAGAGCTGGGTGTCTTGTTCCGTAAAGGCGAAGCATTGCAACTCTTGCAGCAAACCAGAGTTGTGGCGGTGGATAAAACCGGAACCTTAACTGAAGGGAAACCAGCCCTAACCGATTTTACAGTGACATCTGGTTTTGAGCAGCAAATAGTATTGCAAATGGTCGCAGCAGTGGAAGCCAAATCCGAACATCCCATTGCCCATGCAATTGTGGAAGCTGCGAAAGCACAACAGTTGCAACTACCTGAAGTCAGTGATTTTGATTCAATCACCGGTGCAGGCGTGAAAGCTCAAGTTTCAGGTCAGCAAATTCATATTGGCGCTGAACGCCTGATGCAGCAATTGGGTTTAAGTGTCGATATTTTTAAAGAGAAGGCACAACAGTTGGGCGAACAGGGACGCACACCTTTATATGTCGCGATAGATCAGCAGTTGGCTGCCATTATTGCTGTGGCTGATCCGATTAAAGCCACAACCTATAGTGCGATTCAGGCCTTACATGATCAAGGCTTAAAGATTGCCATGATCACCGGTGATAACCAGCATACTGCACAGGCCATTGCCAGACAGTTGAAAATTGACCATGTCATTGCTGAAGTTCTGCCTAATGAAAAAGTCGATGCGGTACATCAACTCCAACAGCAACATGGCATCGTCACTTTTGTCGGTGACGGGATTAATGATGCACCTGCCTTGGCTCAGGCCGATGTCGGGATGGCAATAGGAACTGGTACGGATGTGGCGATTGAAGCAGCAGATGTGGTGCTGATGTCAGGAAATTTACAGCATGTGGCAACCGGTATTGGCCTGAGTCAGGCGACCATGCGCAATATCAAACAGAACCTGTTCTGGGCCTTTGTTTATAATATTGCCTTGATTCCGATTGCTGCCGGTCTGTTGTATCCATTCTTCGGTATTTTGTTATCACCGATGTTTGCAGCAGGCGCGATGGCATTATCCTCAGTTTTTGTGGTCAGCAATGCGCTTCGTTTAAAGACTTATCAGCCGATCCAGTTGAAGGAGGCAGTGTAATGAATATTGGACAGGCCGCGAAACGCTCCGGGATCTCGGCCAAAATGATCCGTTATTATGAAGGTATCGGTTTATTACCCAATCCTAAACGTAGCGATTCGGGTTATCGTATCTATAGTGACGATGACATCAAGACTTTAAGTTTTATTCAGCATGCGCGTGAACTGGGTTTTTCTTCTGAACAGATGAAAGAATTGCTCGGCCTGTGGCTGAACGATGCCAGACACAGCAGTGATGTCAAACAGTTGGCGCAAAAGCATATCGAGTTACTGCAACAGAAAATTGCGGACATGCAAAATATGATGAAAATTTTGCAGCAATCGGTTGCACAGTGTGCTGGAGATGAGCAGTCTGATTGTCAGATCCTGAAACAGATTGAGCAGGGTGTGTCACATGGGAAAACTGCACATACGGCTATCAAAGCAGATCAATAGCCTTGAATTAAAATTCGCTTAACCCAAATTTAAACTGATCAAAGGGAGATCAAGATGAAATTCCGTATTGAAAATATGACTTGTGGTGGTTGTGCACGTAGTGTGACGGCAACCATTCAGGAGCTGGATGAAAATGCTAAAGTCAATGTTGATGTAGTCAGCAAAATGGTGGAAGTTGAATCGAGTGCAAGCGAATCTGAGATTATCGCGGCATTAACTGAAGATGGCTTCCCGCCTGAAACTATGGCTTGATATTTGCCATTTAAAAAATAATTCTAAAATGCCTAATCATGATTAGGCATTTTTTATGAAACTGCCGATATTTTATCTGGCGTCATTAATGCCTGATTAATATACAGTTTAATCAAGCGTTCACGCGAACCAATCGCTTTTTGATAACTGGTCGAATTTAATAATAGTGAAGCCCCGTAAGTGACCGTCCAGATATAAGATAAATAATCCCGGATTGACATGGCACTGTCTAAAGATACCAGATAATCATGGGTCATATCTTTAATGCGGATAATCCGTTCTTCACGAATACGATAGAGTTCCTGAAATAACTCTTTCAGGTTTTTTTCATTATTGGTTAAACGCTCTTCAATAACATGCAGCAAAATAGTCCGGTTTGAATTGAGCATGTGATAAAGCATATATTGCGAAACATAATTTTTAATATCGTTATTATATTTATCGGAAATTGCCAGAATTCTTTTTTCATTCAGAATGATGAGTTCTAAATATAACTGGTTCTTGCTTTTAAAATGCTTGTAGATGGTTCCTTTGGCGATGTCCAGTTCTTCAGCAAGTTCACTCAAGGTGATGTCCTGATTATTATCAAGCAGTAGACTTTCTGCCATGCTCAGGATCTTCTCTTTACGAAGAAGGAAGTTCTGCTGTCTTACAGTCGTCATCTTCTTGACTCATCATTTTAGAAAAGGAACCTACTAAGAATATGCTATTTTCACAGGTATAGCTATAAAACTAAGGTCGTGATATTTATCTAAATTTGTATATTTATTCAACATTTCTTGTAGAAAAAAGTCATATACAGCTGTGCTAAAAATATTGTCAAGAAAATTGAACCCTTGAGATCAACTTTGCTAAATAAAATTCCATTTTCAATATATTTGATTTATGGTTTTAGGGCATAAAGCTGAATCATATTTTCGTTTTAAACCCAGACCAGACAAGGTTTAGCGAAGTGAAGCCAGAGTCATTTTAACAGCTTAAATTTTTCATTCATCAATGGATTTAAGTTTTAATGATTCAGTAAATACCAGAGGTATAAAGTTTTTGATTTTAAATTTTATATCGCTAATTTATGTCAATGAATTCATCGCCAGATTAATTCGATATGATGATTTTTGAATGACATGCATGGATTCGAGCAAAAAGCCTCAAAATATTTTCTCGAATCCATAATGAAAAAATACTCAGTAACAGGATTGAGTATCACCATTTTAGGAAGTTGAAAATGCCGATTTATAATGCGCCGCTGAAAGACATGGAATTTATTTTAAATGATGTATTTCATGCTGAACAATTTTGGCAAGGTAACGAAAATCTTGCACATCTCGATATGGCGACTGCAAATGCGGTTCTGGAAGAAATGGCAAAATTTTCAAAAAATGTCATTCTTGATCTGAATCGTCCTGCAGATGAAGAGGGCGGTGCTCAGTTTAACAATGGTGTGGTGACGACACCCAAAGGTTTTAAAGAAGCGTTCAGACAGTTTGCCGAAGGTGGCTGGGTAGGCTTGGGTGCTCCTGAAGAATGGGGCGGACAAAACATGCCGAAGATGCTCACGGTTCTAGCGGATGAAATGATCTGGAGCACCAATCCATCTTTTATGCTTTATCCGCTATTAACGGTGGGTGCAGGTATGGCCATCAATGACCGCGCCTCACAGGAACAAAAAGAAACTTATTTACCAAAATTCTATACGGGTGAATGGTCGGGCACCATGTGCCTGACTGAACCACATTCCGGCACAGATCTTGGCATTATCAAGACTAAAGCTGAACCGAATGAAGATGGTTCATACAATATTACCGGCACCAAAATTTTTATTACCAGCGGCGAGCATGATCTGAGTGAAAATATCATTCATCTGGTGCTGGCCAAAACCCCAAACGCGCCAGCAGGTTCACGCGGTATTTCTCTGTTTATTGTCCCTAAATTTCTGGTCAATGCAGACGGTTCCCTGGGTGAGCGCAATGCAGTGGCTGCCGGTTCGATCGAACATAAGATGGGCATCAAAGGCTCAGCAACCTGCGTCATGAACTTTGATGGTGCTAAAGGCTATATGGTGGGCAATGAAAATGAAGGTCTGGCGGGCATGTTCGTGATGATGAACTACGAACGTTTGTCGATGGGGATTCAAGGCATTGGCGCGGCAGAATTTGGCTACCAGAATGCGGCACAATATGCGACGGACCGTTTACAGGGCCGTGCATCAACTGGTGCAAAATCTCCAGAAAAACCAGCCGATTCAATTCTGGTCCATGGCGATGTACGCCGTATGTTGCTGAATGTACGTGCCAATAATGAAGCTTCTCGTGCTTTCGCAGTCTATGTCGGTCAGCAGCTGGATATTACCAAATACTCCACCGACCCTGAGGCGGTACGTAAAGCAACTGATCGTGTGGCTTTATTAACGCCAATTGCCAAAGCCTATCTGACTGATAAAGCCCTAGATGCTGCGCTGGAAGCGCAAATGTGCTTCGGTGGTCATGGCTATATCCGTGAATGGGGCATGGAACAATGTATCCGTGACCTGCGCATTTCACAGATCTATGAAGGGACCAATGGGGTACAGGCAATTGACCTGATTGGCCGTAAAACTACGAAATGTAAAGGTGCTTATATTGCAGAATATATTGCAGAAATCCGTAAGTTTGCCGAAGGTCTGGATGATGCCTTAACGATTAAAAAGGCAACCTTAGATACCTGTCAGCAACTGGAAGATATTACCAATTTTATTGTTGAGCAGTCTCAGCAGAATCCTGATTTCGCCAACTCCATTGCTGTTGATTATCTGCACGCCGTAGGTTTGTTGAGCTTCGTCTATATGTATGCGCGTATCAGTAAAGCGGCGGCTACCAAAGAAGAAAGCTATTTCCAGAATAAACTGGTACTGGCTAATTACTATATTGCTAAAGTACTTCCGGATTTAAGTGCGAGAATTCAACGCATTCAGGCAGGTGCAGAGTTGGTGATGCAATTGCCAGAAGAATATTTCACTGCATAAGCCTAAACCCGCAAATATTGCGAAGGACAAACACTGTAGAGCTATCACTTTACAGTGTTGATAACAATGATGTTAAAGGATGAGATTAGAATGATTGTAATTGTAGAAGCTGTACGTACCGCAATGGGCGGTTTTCAAGGCTCACTTTCAACTTGTACAGCATCAGATTTGGGTGCTGTAGCGATCAAGGAAGCGGTAGCGCGTGCAGGTCTGGCAGCTAATGATATTGATGAAGTGATTATGGGCTGCGTTCTTCCTGCTGGTTTAAAACAGGGTCCGGCACGTCAGGCAATGCGTCAGGCGGGTCTACCGGATTCCACGGGGGCGACCACGATTAATAAAATTTGTGGTTCAGGCATGAAGGCGGTGATGCAGGCAGCAGACGCAATCAAGGCCGGTTCAGCAGAGATTGTGGTTGCAGGTGGTATGGAATCGATGTCAAACGCACCCTATTTAATGGACAAGGCACGGACCGGATTCCGTATGGGGCATGGAAAAGTCATTGACCATATGTTCCAGGAAGGTCTGGAAGATGCGGAAACAGGTCTGTCGATGGGAATCCTTGCTCAGGAAATGGCAGATAAAAAGGGCTATACCCGTGAGCAGCAGGATGACTATGCAATTGGTTCCTTAAATAAAGCCGTGACCGCCGTGCAGCAAGGTTTCTTTAAAGATGAAATCGTACCGGTCACTGTGAGTAGCCGTAAAGGCGATGTCGTGGTAGAACAGGATGAACAGCCACTGAATGCCAAAGCAGACAAAATTCCATCTTTACGTCCGGCATTTAAAAAAGACGGTACGATTACTGCGGCAAATGCCAGTTCAATTTCCGATGGTGCTTCAGCACTGGTCGTAACATCGAGCGAGATTGCAGCACAGCGTAACCTGAAACCTCTAGCGAATATTCTGGCTTATGCCAGCCATTCACAACATCCATCAGAATTCACGATTGCACCGGTGGGCGCAATTGACAAGGTACTGAAGAAAACTGGCTGGAATGCAGCTGATGTGGATCTATGGGAAATTAATGAAGCTTTCGCGATGGTAACCATGGCTGCGATTGATGCCTTTGAACTGGATCCTGCCAAAGTGAATATTAATGGTGGTGCCTGTGCTTTAGGTCATCCACTGGGCTCTTCAGGTTCCCGTATCATTGTGACCCTGATTCATGCCTTAAAGCGTACTGGTGGCAAGAAAGGCATTGCAGCACTATGTATTGGCGGTGGGGAAGCAACAGCGATTGCAGTAGAACTAATTTAAGTCTTTTCATAATTGCATGATCATATGCTCAAAGTAGCAAACTTAAATATTTTTTGAATTAGACCACAATGCTTCTGGTACGCCAGGAGCAGGTGTCTCTTTATTTTTAATTTTTGAGAATTTTTATGAACGGTTTAGAGCGTATTCGTTTGCTCGCATTACAAGATAAAGTAGTTCCTGTAGAAAAAGCACTACAATTGATTCAAGATGGTGATGTAATTGGTTTGAGCGGTTTTGGCGGCGCCGGTGAAGCGAAAACTGTGCCTTTGGCATTGGCTGAATATGCCCGGCAGCATCCGATCCATATTACCTTGGCGACAGGTGCAAGTCTGGGGAACCGGATTGATGGGAAACTGAATGAAGCTAACGTTATAACCCGCCGTTATCCTTATCAGGCTGATCCTTCTTTACGTCAGGCCATCAATAATGGTGAAGTGATGTATATCGATCAGCATCTTTCTGAACTGGCAGACAATATCCGTCATAAAAACCTGCCGGCGATTAATGTAGCTATAATTGCCGCAACGGCCATTACTGAAGATGGCCAGATTATTCCGACCGGTTCTTGTGGAAACTCGGCGAATTTCATCGAAATGGCAGATCGGGTCATTGTTGAAATTGATACAACAGTTAATCCGGTGCTAGAAGGCGTACATGATATTTATTTGCCTAAAACCCGTCCAAACCGTGGTCCGATTCCTTTGACGCAAGCCAGTGACAAGATAGGTACAATCGGAATCCATGTTGCACCTGAAAAAATTGCTGCGATTGTCATTAATGAGATTCCGGATACTTCTTTCGCAATGGATGAGCCGGATGAAGAAACACTGGCGATTGCCAGCCACTTAATTCAATTCTTTGAAAATGAAGTCGCCGCAGGACGATTACCTGAAAATCTGGGGCCGCTGCAGTCCGGAGTAGGTTCCGTGGCAAATGCCGTATTTGCAGGTTTTGAACATTCTAATTTCAACCATCTGGAAATGTATTCTGAAGTCCTGCAAGACTGTACTTTCCAGCTTATCGATTCAGGAAAAATGACCTTTGCTTCTGGTTGTTCCATGACCCTGAGCGATGAATGTGCGGCACGGGTGATGAAGAATTTTGATCAGTACAAAGATAAAATTGTCTTACGCCCGCAAGAACTTTCCAACAACCCTGAGCTGATTCGCCGTCTGGGTATAATTGCAATCAATACCGCACTGGAGTTTGATATTTACGGGAATGTGAATTCAACCCATGTCGCTGGCACCAAGATGATGAATGGTATTGGCGGCTCAGGTGATTTTACCCGTCATGCACATATTGCGATTTTTGTGACTAAATCCTATGCCAAAGGTGGTGCGATTTCGTCTGTGGTTCCACTGGTGAGCCATACAGATCATACTGACCATGACGTGGATATTCTGGTAACAGAGCAAGGTTTGGCCGATCTGCGCGGATTGGCACCACGTGAACGTGCCCGCAAGATTATCGATATTTGTGCTCATCCCGATTATCGTAAAAGTCTGAATGATTACTTTGAGCGCGCCTGTGCGCATGGTGGGCAAACACCGCATTTGTTAAATGAAGCTTTGTCCTGGCATGCCCAGTTTGAAGAAACCGGTTCAATGAAAATTGCTTAGTTCTCTTTCTTAAAATAAGCCCAAAATAAAGCCTGTGAATCACGGGCTTTATTTATTGTACTAGATAAATATTTTAGTTCTGAATCAGACGTGGGTTATTAAAGACTTTATCCAAGATATGCCGATGAATGAAACGCAGTTTATCTTTCACAGCTTCAGTCAGCTTAAAGGGGTAAGCATCTTCCAGACCCATACTGCGGTTTAAGGCATTCAAATTAAAAGTCAGGGTGACCCAGTTTTCCAGGATATGTTCAAAATCCTGTCCACCAATCGGGCATTCTTTAAAGTCCATACTGGCTAGATTTCGGCCATTACCTTCCACGCGTAGACCGGCATAAAATGCAGTTTCCAGTGTTTCCATGATATGCAGATAATGTGACCAGGTTTCAGCCCAATCTTCCCACGGGTGTGCAGTGGCATAGGGACTAATATATTTTTCATGCCAGTTGATAGGCGCACCTTGATTATAGTGCCTCTCTAGTGCTTCACTATAATTTTGCCGCTCATCTCCAAAATAATGGCGAAGTTCATCGAGTAATTCCGGATGTAGATGCTGGATGACATTAAAATAAAAATGCCCACTTTCATGACGAAAATGCCCTAGTAATGTCCTGTAATTTTCACCCATATTGACCCGGGTTGTTTCCCGATAAACCACATCGGCCTCGAAGGCATTTAAGGTAATCACCCCATTGGCATGGCCGGTAAGTACTGGCTTGTCTTTTTCAGGAAGAAGAAAATCAAAACGCAAACCTAATGGATCATCATCCGAATGTTTTGGACGAGGCATAATGTTCATACGTTGGGTCAGATATAGAAACCGGCGTTTGGCTTCCTCAAGCCGATACCAGTAAATCATGTTTTCGGCATTTTCCAGATTTGGAATTACATGAGTCAGCTGGCAGGATTCGCAAAAATCTTCCTCGTCATCTACGGGGATCATCCAGTTACATACCTGATGATGGGTATAGTTATAACAAGGTTTATAACGGGAATATTGATACTTCTCGGCAACGGGAACCCACTCCTGAGCATTCAGCTTTTTAAATGTCGTCATTTCTTTTTCGGATGCGATATAGCCGATAGGAGAAAGGCAGTGATCACATACGAATTTGGCGAAAAAGATCTGCTGTTCGCAAACTGGACATTCAAAATACTTCATCGATACTCCCTGCAAAATGAATGAATTACAATGAATTACTGAAACTCTATAATTTATATTCAGATTGCATTGCGGAATTTTATCCTGTTTAAAAATTCATCATAAAAATTTCTTAAAAAACACTATGTTGATTAATTGTAAAATGCATGTGATCGATTATTCATTAAATTATGGTTTAGTGACTGTTTATAGACGAAAAGCTGACAGAAATAAAAAAACTGATGAACTGACTTATGTATTTTTTTCTTAAATAAAAACGAGAGTATCAATTTAAAAAAACTGAATAATGCAAACTATAAAAAAATTAGAGATCAAAAATTATTGAAAAAAATCGATTGAATCGCGTTTTTCAAAAGACTTAATTGGTATATATTTTGCTCAATTTTAAAACATATATCATGCTGAAAAATAAATTATTTTTCATTTTTTAGTTCTGCTTTTTGGGTATTAAAATATGATGAAGATAAGAAAAGCCACTGTTCAGGATACACTAGCAATTGCGAACGTCATTGCCCCATTTGTTGATGTCTTGATTTCTAATGAAGAGGGACGCAAGCGTTTTCAACCTAAAATTCTTCAGACCATTTTTGATCGAGCTGATATTCATTATTTTGTTGGAGAAATTAATCAAAAAATTGTGGGCATGGTGGCTTATATGGAACCTGCACACTTCATGCACTTTTTTCTTGATCCGGCGTATCAGGGGCAAGGATACGGTCGTCAAATGTGGAATTTTTTAGAAAAACAAATTCGTGGACAGGATCATCAAAAGATTACAGTCAAATCCAGTTTATATGGCTTCAACATTTATAAAAAATTTGGTTTTGTAGAAACAGGTGAACTTACTCACGAACATGGCATTCGCTTTATTCCAATGGAAAAAGTTTATTCTGATGAAACATCTTCGATCTCTTAAAATAGAAGAGCCGTTTATTATAAGTTAATCAGAGATCAGGAGTTATTTTCTTATTTATTAGCATAGTTGGAATTTGAGAAATCAATTTTATCCCTGTCAAATTGATAAATTTTAATTATTTTTAAATTAGAAAATTAAACTTTTAGCTATTAGCCATTATCTCATTTTTAATTAGTCATAGATTGTACTAAGGCATAGAATTAATTCACTTTTACGGTATTAATGATCAGGGTATGGCAATCAGCTGGATTTTCTTTACTTTAATAGCTGCATTTATGCAGGCCTGGCGAAATGCCTTTCAAAAGCAGCTCAGTACCACTGTCGATATTTGGGGCGTGACACTGGCACGTTTCCTGTTTGGCTTGCCGCTGGCCGGGCTTTACATTGCAGCTTTATACCACTTCAAACCGGTAGAAAGTGTGGTGCATTTTAGCCCGAAGTACTGGATCTATATCCTGATTGCGGGTATCAGCCAGATTCTGGCAACCGCCTTGATGGTGCAGCTATTTAAACAGAAAAATTATGCGATTGGCGTTGGACTGGCAAAAAGTGAAGCGATTCTGGCAGCCATTATCGGAGTAATTTTCCTGTCAGATCATCTGTCTGTACTGGCATGGATTGGGGTGCTGATCGGTGGTTATGCGGTATTCCTGCTGAGTAAGGGCAATCAGCTCACCGGCCTATCTACCAAGACTTTAGCCATCGGAATCGGCAGTGGTTTGAGCTTTGCCATTACTTCACTCTTGGTCCGTGAAGCCAGTCTGGAACTGCCGATGTTACCAACCGTGCATCGTGCTTCATGGGTATTGATTTCGGTGATTGGTTTCCAGTGTCTCAGTATGCTGATTTACCTGAGCCTGTTTAGTCGAAAAACCTTAGTTGCCATGTGGCAACGTTTAGGTCTAACCTTTAAAGTCAGCTTCTGCAGCTTTATAGCATCCCTCGGCTGGTTTACCGCCATGAGTATGATGAGCGTGCCAATCGTGAAAACCTTGGGACAAATCGAAATCCTGTTCAGTCTGCTGATTTCAGCTTATTTCTTTAAAGAAAAACTGGCGCGTGCCGAGCATTGGGGCTTGGTACTGGTGGTGATTGCAGCGATGCTGGTGATCTGGGCTTAACGAATACACGAATAAAAGAAAAGCCACGATATATCGTGGCTTTTTTATAAGAATAAATTTAAGCAGCAAGAAAAGTTTGTACGGCCTGATTAAAGGCTTCCGGTTGTTCAATATTGGAAATATGCGAAGCATTGATTTCAAACAACTGGCTATTCGCAATACGTTGCTGCATAAACTGTCCATCTGCAACAGTCGTCACCGGATCCTGCTGACCCGCAATAATCAGCACAGGGATTTGAATGCTACTAAGTTGTTCGCGGACATCCGCCTTAGCCAGAGCCTCACAGCAGTTTGCATAGCCTTCTGGGATGCCAGCTCCGAGGTCGTTTGAAAGTTCTGCAACGACTGCCGGGTTGCTCTGGATAAAGGGATCAGTAAACCAGCGTGATGCCGCAGTTGCAGCAATCGGAGCAAGACCTTGCTCACGGACAAGCGCAGCACGGTCTTGCCATGCCTGTTCCTGGCCAATTTTGGCTGCAGTATTGCAGACAATCACCTGGCTAAAACGTTCTGGCTTATGAATCGCTAACCATTGACCGGTTAAGCCACCCATAGAAATACCACAGAATGCTGCTTTTGCAATGTTCAAATGATCCAGAAGATTCACTATATCCTGACCCAACTGCTCCAGGCTATACGGGCCTTGCGGTGCTTCCGAACCACCATGACCACGGGTGTCATAGCAGATTACGTAATAATCTTGCTGGAAATGCGCAATCTGTGGCTGCCACATGCTGTATTTGGTGCCCAGTGAATTGGAAAATACCAATGCAGGTTTGCTAGCATCCCCAAAAGTCTGGTAATTAATCTGGGCATCATTTGATGTAAATATTGGCATTTGTTATTCCTTTTATTTCCTTCTAAAAGTTCCTCCCTGAACAAGGCATAAGCACTGCTTAAGCCTTGTGCAAGAAAGGGAGGTTAGGAGGGATTTTTTAAACACGTTCAATAATCAGCGCGATACCTTGGCCTACGCCAATGCACATAGAGCAGAGGGCATATTTCCCGCCAGTCCGTTCAAGCTGGTTCAAGGCCGTGGTCACCAGACGGGCACCGGAAGCACCAAGTGGATGACCAAGGGCAATGGCACCACCATTCGGGTTTACATGTGCGGCATCATCCGGAAGACCTAAGTCACGGGTTACCGCCAGTGCCTGTGCGGCAAAGGCTTCATTCAGCTCAATCACATCCATTTGCTCAAGAGTTAAACCCGTTTGAACAAGCAATTTTTTAATGGCAGGTGTCGGACCAAAGCCCATAATGCGTGGTTCTACACCTACGACAGTTGAACCAATAATCTTGGCACGTGCTTTCAGGCCATATTCAGCAACAGCTTCATCGGATGCAATCAGGAGTGCCGCTGCACCATCGTTAATGCCAGAAGCATTGCCTGCTGTCACCGTACCATCTGCTTTGACGACTGGTTTTAACTTAGTTAAACCTTCTAGTGTTGTAGAAGCACGAGGATGTTCATCAGTATCTACCACAACTGGTTCGCCTTTACGCTGAGGAATGACCACGGGCACGATTTCATTTTTAAAGAAACCTTTGGCTTGTGCTGCTGCTGTACGTTGCTGGCTGGTCAGGGCAAACTTGTCTTGATCTTCACGATTAATATTGAACTGTTCTGCCACGTTTTCAGCAGTTTCCGGCATGGTTTCCACGCCATACAGTTCTTTCAGTTTCGGGTTGATAAAACGCCAGCCCATGGTGGTGTCTTCAATTTTCTGGCTACGGCCATAAGCGGTTTCTGCTTTACCCATGACAAAAGGGGCGCGTGACATGGATTCCACACCACCAGCCACAATCAGATTCGCTTCACCGGCTTTAATGGCACGTGCCGCAATCGCTATTGCATCCAGGGAGGATCCGCAAAGACGGTTAATGGTAGTGGCTGGCACTTGATAAGGTACACTTGCAAGCAGTGCTGACATACGACCCACGTTGCGGTTGTCTTCACCGGCCTGGTTGGCACAGCCGTAGATAATGTCATCAACTTTTTCCCAGTTGATACTTGGGTTGCGTTCCATCAAGGCTTTAATCGGGATCGCGCCAAGATCATCAGCACGAA
The DNA here is from genome assembly GCF_013419975.1 of Acinetobacter sp. YH12041. Lineage (NCBI taxonomy): Bacteria > Pseudomonadati > Pseudomonadota > Gammaproteobacteria > Moraxellales > Moraxellaceae > Acinetobacter > Acinetobacter sp. YH12041. The sequence goes on from NZ_VOZC01000007.1 coordinate 76,246, forward strand.
CAGGTGCCAGCCCACCAGCATAGCGACCGAATGGGGTACGAATGGCATCAATGATATATGCATTTTTCATTTATTAAATTCCTTGTTCCTTTAAATCCCCCTAAATCCCCCTTTATCAAAGGGGGACTTTTCCTCCCTTTCTTATGCTGAATTTTAAAAGCTGTGCTTTAAAACTCACTCAGGGAGGTTAGGAGGGATTATTAACCCTGTGTCGCATCAATCAGTGGTGCACCCGTCATGGACTGCAATTCTTCAAATGACAGACCTTCGACTTTTTCAATGACTTTCATGCCTTCAGGAGTGACATCAATTACACACAGGTCAGTATAGATGCGGTCCACACATTTCAGGCCAGTCGCAGGATAAGTCAGTTCAGCCACAATCTTAGGTTCGCCTTTTTTAGTGACGTGATCAGTAGTGATAAAGACTTTCTTGGCGCCGACGGCCAGATCCATCGCGCCACCGACTGCAGGAATTGCATCGGGTGCACCGGTATGCCAGTTGGCCAGATCACCATTTTCAGCGACTTGGAAAGCACCCAAAACTGCGATATCTAAGTGTCCGCCGCGCATCATCGCAAAAGAATCCCCATGATGGAAAAAAGCACCGCCAGTCAGCATGGTCACAAATTCTTTACCGGCATTGATCAGTTCAGGGTCTTCTTCACCTTTGGCAGGTGGCGGGCCAAAAGCTAGCAAGCCATTTTCAGAATGCAGGAAAACATCCTTGTCTGCAGGCAGATAGCTGGCAATCTTGGTCGGCAGGCCAATACCAAGGTTGACATAGGTACCATCAGGAATGTCCTGGGCAACACGTTCAGCAATCTGGTCGCGGGTCAGTTTGATATAGCTCATGATTTTGCTCCTGAATTACTGTGCCGTTTGTACTTGGACAACGTGTTGGACAAAGATGCCCGGGGTAATAATGTGTTCCGGATCCAGCTCACCGAGTTCAACCACTTCAGCGACTTGGGCAATGGTAATGTCTGCGGCCATCGCCATGATTGGACCAAAGTTACGTGCGGATTTACGGTAAACCAGATTGCCCCAGCGATCGCCTTTATGCGCCTTGATCAGGGCAAAGTCTGCTTTAATTGGATTTTCTAAAACGTAATCTTTGCCTTCATAATTCAGGGTTGGCTTGCCTTCCGCCAGCAAGGTACCAAAACCGGTAGGCGTGTAGATTGGCCCTAGCCCCATACCTGCAGCCTGAATCCGGCAGGCCAGGTTTCCTTGCGGCACCAGTTCCAGCTCGATTTTTCCGGCACGGTACAGCTCGTCAAAGACCCATGAGTCTGACTGGCGCGGGAAAGAGCAGATGATTTTACGTACTGCGCCAGTCTTTAGCAGTTTTGCCAGACCATAGTCACCATTGCCGGCATTATTGTTAACGATCACCAGATCTTTCACGCCCAGCTCAATCAGTCCATCAATCAGTTCAGCAGGCTGACCTGCGGTACCGAAACCACCAATCATGATGGTGGAACCGTCTTTGATTTGTGAAAGTGCTTCAACCAGAGAAGCAGAACTTTTATCAATCATAATCTTTCCTTTACTGCCTATCACTCAGGCACGTTTTGAATCAGAAGCTAAATTTGTTTTCGGTGAAGATTTCTTTGAGGTAAGTACAAAGTGCGCCAGCAGGCCGATACAGATGCCCCAGACCACAGAACTCATGCCCAACAGGCTCATGCCAGAAGCAGTAGCTAGAAAGGTAATCAGGGCAGATTCACGCTGGTTTTCGGTTTGCATGGCCACGGTCAGGTTGCTGGAAATTGCACCGAGTAATGCCAAACCAGCCAGTGCAGCGACCAGTTCTTTTGGAAACAGGCTAAACAGCAATACAATGCTGCCAGCAAACAGGCCACCGAGGATGTAAAACAGTCCATTACAGATACCAGCGATATAACGTTTGTCTTTGGCTTCATGCGCATCTGCACCCATACACAGGGCTGCAGTAATCGAACCAAGCACGGTTGTGATGGCACCAAAGCAGGCAAAAATCAGTGAGGTAATACTGGCGGTGGTAATAATCGGTTTGGCTGGAACGTTATAACCAGACAGCTTTAATAAACTCATGCCTGGCAGGAACTGGCCCGAAAGGCTAACCAGAATCAGCGGGAGTGCCAGGTTTAGGGTAGAATTCCAGCTCCATTCTGGTTGGATGAATTGAGGAATAGCAATACTGAAATTCATGGTAACGGGCTGGAATTTGCCAAAGATCAAACTCAGGATCAGCCCTACACCCAGTACCCAGAGCATGGCATAGCGTGGGTTAAAGCGTTTCGCGATCAGGAACACCATCAGCATGCTGGTCACGATGATGGGCATGTTTTCGGTAGCAGTAAAAAGCCCAAGTCCAAAATTCACTAGAATCCCAGCCATCATCCCGGCAGCGACCGATTGTGGAATCAATGCCAGTAATTTGTCGAAATAGCCAGTAATACCAATCACGAACAACACCACCGCCGTGGTGATATAGGCGGCAATGGCTTCATTCAGGGAAATTTCCGGAAACAGGGTCACCAGTAGGGCGGTTCCTGGTGCCGACCAGGCCATCACTACAGGTACTTTAAACTTCACCGACAGGTAAATGCTGGAAATGGCGGCAGCAATGGAAATCCCCCAGATCCATGAAATCATCATGGCTGGCGAGACCTGCGCCTGCTGGGCCGCCTGGAAGAAAATAATCAGAGGACCGGAATAGGAAATCAGCACGGCTAAAAATCCTGCCACCGTGGCTGAAATCGACCAGTCATCCTTCAGGGTTTGAAACAGGTGTGTCATTGCAGTTGCCTCCTTGCGGTCAATGAGCCTGTATGCAATCAGGTTTAACCCTGATCGCCGCCACCAACTGGAACTATAGTTCCAGTCATATATGATGCTTCATCTGAAGCCAGGAACAGAATGGCATTGACCTGTTCCTGGATCGTGCCATAGCGTTTCATATGGCTGCGATCCTTGGTCTGGTCGACCACATCCTGCATCCATTGTTCTTCCTGTTCGCTCAGCGGTTTGGCATTGCGTGGAATCTTGCGTGGCGGTGCTTCGGTACCACCTGTTGCCACAGCATTCACGCGGATACCATCTTTGGCATAGGCAAAGGCTAGGGAAGCGGTCAGCGCATTCACGCCACCTTTGGATGCTGAATACGGCGCACGATGAATCCCACAGGTTGCAATCGAAGACACACTCACGATGGTGCCATGTTGCTGCTTGATCATTTGCGGTAGCACTGCACGGCAGCACCACATGGTTGGAAAAAGCGAGCGGTTCACTTCCTTGATGATTTCTTCTTCAGAGAATTCTTCAAAAGGTTTCATCCAGATGGCACCACCCACGTTATTGATCAGTACATCGACACGACCATAGGTATCTAAGGCTTTTTCAACGACAGATTGAGCACCGGCATAAGTTTCCAGATCGGCTTTTACAGTAATGGCATCGCCACCTGTGGCTTCAATCTCTGCCAATACTTCTTCTACATAGGGAGAAAGATCGGCCATGATGACTTGAGCGCCTTCGCTCGCCACCTGAATCGCGACACCGCGACCGATGCCTTGCGCAGCACCAGTCACGATCACGACTTTATTTTCAAATCTTGGGTTACAGTTCATGAGGTTCTCCGGCTTCTAAACTTAGTTGGCAGAGAATTTTTCAAACAGGAAGCTGGCAGGTTTAACACCTTCCGCATCCAGCCAGCCGCGAACCGCTTCAACCATTGGCACTGGACCACACAGATAGATGTCGACATCGCCACCATTTAACCATTCATTTTCAATATGACCAGTCACATAACCTTTACGCTCATGCGCAGATTCCGGATTTGCAACCACTGTGCGATATTCGAACCATGGGAATTTGTCTTGCAGTTCATTCAGCTTTTCAATTGCGACCAGGTCAAAGTCATTGGTCACACCAAATACCAGACGTACTGGATATTCAGAACCTTTTTCTTCCAGTACCTGTAACATCGACATGAATGGCGCGATGCCTGTACCACCTGCCAGCATCAATACCGGACGGGTCACATTACGCAGATAGAAGCTGCCGAATGGACCGGTAAAGGTCATTTTGTCACCCGCTTTTGCATCAGCGCTGAGGAAACTCGACATTTTGCCGTTCGGCACATTGCGCACCACGAAGCCGGTTAAACGGTTGCCCGGCTTGGAACTGAATGAGTAAGAACGGGTTTCAGTGGTGCCAGGAATGCCGACATTGACATATTGTCCGGCCAGAAAATGGATATCTGGTTGACCATCATCGAGTTGAATATCAAAAGTAATGGTGGAATCAGACAGGTTTTCTACACGGGCCAACGTACCTTGAAATGCATGAATCTCGGTTTTACAGACATCAGAGGAGGCCTGAATTTGAAATACGGCATCCGAAGTCGGTTTACATTGGCAAGCCAGGATAAAACCTTCTGCGGCTTCTTCTGGAGTCAGTGCATCTTCAATGTACATTTCTTCAGGCATGTCATACGCACCTGATTCACAAAAAGCGCGGCACGTTCCACATGCACCGTCACGGCAATCTAGAGGGATATTGATCTTTTGACGGTAAGCTGCATCGGACAAGGTTTCGCCTTGGGCAACACTAATAAAACGTGTAACGCCATCTTCAAATTGGAGTGCAACATTGTGGTTTGACATGGCTGAATATCCTATATAAATCTTTGAAACTTAGCCTTTCAGCCATATTTCCCTGGCTGAAAGGTTTGACCTTGCTGTCGAGACAGTCTTAGAGGTGATAAATGTCGATAACCTGGTTGATGTAATCGTTTTTCAGTACCACGTATTTGCTTAAAATCTGTGGTTTTTCGCCTGAAAAATCGATTACATAACGAGACATACCGAAGTAGCTGTAACTGGTTTTGTAGCGGAAACTCAGGGTATTCCAGTTAAAACGTACAGTGACCTTGTCGCCATCACGTTCCACAATTTCAATATTGCAGATGTTGTGGCTGGTACGGGTATCCGGCATGGTGGCAGATGAACGTTCCGTCTTGATCCGGAATACACGGTCTTCTAAACCTTGACGATCTGGATAGTAGATCAGTGAGATTTCAGACTGTGGATCTTCAGTCAGACGGTCATCATCATCCCAGGCTGGCATCCAGAAAGAAGCAGTAGGGGCGTAGCACTGTAACCAGTCATCCCATTGCTCATCATCTAAAAAGCGGGCTTCCTGATACAGGAACTGTGCAATATTTTCTAAAGTGATGTCGCTCATGCGGTTTCTCCTTCAGTGCTTGCAGCAATTTCTTTTTCAGTCGCAATGCCTTTTTTGATCAGCTCTAACCAGTACTGGTGCTGAGCCAGGTACAGGCCTTCATCTTCTGTTTTAATACCAGACAGTTTTGGTTTCAGGCCAATTTCATTGGCTGCATCATCTGGCCCTTGAATCCAGTGCTTAGACCCGCGACACATGTCGTTCCATTCCAGTGCGATCCCGGCATAACCAGCCTGACAGGCACGGAATTCTTCCAGATCGTCTGGGGTAGCCATACCAGAAGCATTAAAGAAATCTTCATACTGACGGATACGGCGGGTGCGTGCTTCAGGCTCTTCACCGACAGGACCGATACAGTAAATCGTCACTTCAGTCTTATCGACAGAGATTGGACGCAGAACACGGATTTGTGAGCCGAACTGATCCATGAAGTAAACGTTTGGATAGATACACAGGTTACGTGAACGTTCGATCATCCATTTCGCCATGGCTTCGCCATAACGCTCGGTATATTCATCTTTCTTAGCAAAGTTTGGACGGTCTTCCGGGTTGGCCCATTGTGTCCAAAGCAGCATGTGACCATGTTCAAAGCCGTAAGAACCACCGCCTTGTTTGCCCCATGAACCTGCGCTCATGGCACGAATATTATCGCCAGCTTCTTTTTCCTTACGTTGCTGAGTCGTTGCAGCATAGTTCCAGTGCACGGCAGAGACGTGATAACCATCGGCACCGTTTTCTGCAGTCAGCTTCCAGTTACCTTCATAGGTATAAGTCGACGAACCGCGTAAAACTTCCAGACCTTGCTCAGACTGACCCACGATCATGTCGATGATCTTGGTGGCTTCACCCAGGTATTCTTCCAGAGAAGGAACATCCGGATTCAGGCTGCCAAACAAGAAGCCTTTGTAATTTTCAAAACGGGCTACTTTTTTCAGGTCATGAGAACCGTCCTGGTTAAAGCAATCTGAATAGCCTGCATCAGCCGGATCTTTCACTTTTAATAGCTTGCCCGAGTTATTGAATGTCCAGCCATGGAATGGGCAGGTATAGGTTGCTTTATTGCCACGCTTATAACGGCAGAGCTGTGCACCGCGGTGAGAGCAGGCATTGATCATGGCATTCAGTTCGCCATTGCGGTTACGTGCAATGATGATTGGCTGACGGCCAATATGGGTTGTGTAGTAATCGTTGTTATTGGGAATCTGGCTCTCATGGGCCAGATAAACCCAGTTTCCTTCAAAGATGTATTTCATTTCCAGATCAAACAGTGCTTGATCAGTAAATACGGAACGGTGCAGTTTAAATTCACCAGATTCAAAATCATCGACCAGTAATTCATCAATACGGTCTAAATGGCTGGTGTTAATTACAGGAATACGAGGCATGTCCAGTCTCCGACTTTCCAAGGAGGGGAAGTCATCGGGATGTTGCTCAGACTGACATCCCGATTCCATTTTGAATTAAGCGCTTGCGCGACGACGTTCTACTTCAGTGCTTGGCGCTGCAGCCTGGTCTTTCACCAGTTCAATATTGAACTGGATATGTTTGAATGGACCATTTAAACCACGGCGTGCGATTTCAGCTTCATCGGTCACATCAACAGCGGTTGCGACCAGACCATCACGTGTGGCGAAGGCAAAGTCATCCCACAGGTATTGATCGCCTTCGATATTGAACTGTGTGGTTAACTTTCGGTAACCCGGTGCAGATACGAAGTAATGCACATGAGATGGGCGGTTACCGTGACGACCTAATTTGTCCAGTACGAACTGGGTAGTACCTTCAGGTGGACAGCCATAACCGACCGGCATGGTAGTCAGGGCAACATATTTACCGTCTTGATCGGTAAAGATAGAACGGCGCAGGTTAAAGTCAGATTGCGACTTGTCAAAGAAAGAGTAGTTGCCCAGGCTGTTGGCATGCCAGACTTCAACTTTTGCACCTTCAATGATGTTGCCGTCAGTATCGGTCACTGTGCCTTCAATAATCAGGGTTGGAATTTTGCCCTCTTCAGAACCGTCATCCATACGCGCAAAACCAACTGACTCAGGAGCACCTGCAACATACAGCGGGCCTTCGATGGTACGTGGTGTACCGCCAGTAATGCCTGCTTTGGCATCTGCTTCATCCGCGCGTAAGTCTAAGTAATGTTCCAGACCCAGACCTGCAGCCAGTAAGCCTAATTCATTGGCTTGACCTGCATCAGTAAAGTATTCCAGACCTTTCCAGAGTTCAGTCTGAGAAATATCAAGATCTTCAATAGCCTGGAAAAGATCACCTAATAAACGTACAACAACTTGTTGTACACGCTCATCAACTGGTCCTGTCGCTGTATCGACATTCATTTTTTTAACCAGTACATCAATTTCTTGGCGGTTCATACTATTGCTCCTAAAGTATGTCTTTCATATTTTAGTGGCGCATGTTTTAGCATTCGTTTGGCTGGCTAAATCTTGCTGGCCACAAGTCCTTTTGGATTACCCTCAGGTGTAAGGGGGGAAGAAAACTCTTTCATTTCCATTCCCGAATTTATTCATTACTTGTCATCATCCCGAATCGATGATGGATGGCGGTTCAATGCCATAACTTTGATGTTCATATACGGGTAGAGAGGCAAGCCTTGTAGCAGGTTGTGCAACTCTTCATTGCTTTCAACATCAAAAATACTGATGTTTGAATACTGCCCAGTGATGCGCCAGATATGACGCCACTTACCCTGGCGTTGCAGATCCTGTGAATAAGCTTTTTCAACTGCCTTAATTTCATTGGCCTGTTCAACCGGCATATCTTTTGGAATATTGACGTCCATTCGTACTTGGAAAAGCATGGGGTTCTCCTGGAATTATTGACGACGCAAGTTGTCAATTTTGTTTTCATCCAACTCAATACCCAGACCTGGTCCTTTCGGAATCTCAAGTTCAAAGTTTTGATACTGGAGTGGGGTTCTTAAAATTTCATCAGTTAACAGCAGTGGACCAAACAGTTCGGTGCCATAAGCGAGACTTTCAAAAGTCGAGAAGGCATGGGCAGAGGCGATCGTGCCCACCGGACCTTCAAGCATGGTGCCGCCATACAGATCGATACCTGCCAGCTGTGCCACTTTTGCAACTTCACAACCTTCAATCAGGCCACCAGATTGCGCCACTTTGACTGCAAAAACTGATGAGCCATGCTGACGTGCGATCTGATAGGCAGACTGCGGACCCATCAAGGATTCATCCGCCATGATGGCGATATCAAAACGCTGGGTCAGACGTCGCATTGCATCCAGATTATCAATGGCACATGGCTGTTCAATCAGGTCAATGCCGCCGTCCTGGAGTAACTGAATGCCTTTAATCGCGTCTAGCTCTGTCCAGGCACGGTTCACATCAACACGGATCGAAATGTCTTTGCCTAATGCCTGTTTAATGGCAAGCACGTGTTCAACATCCTGTTCCACTGGACGAGAACCAATTTTCAGTTTGAAAATATTGTGGCGTTTGGCCGCAATCATTTTCTGGGCTTCAGCAATGTCTTTCTCGGTATTGCCAGATGCCAGGACCCACAGCACTGGTACGCTGTCACGTAAACGTCCACCTAGAATTTCACTCAGTGGCTGGTTCAAACGTTGTGCCTGAATATCCAGTAGCGCAGTTTGAATGGCACACTTGGCAAAACGGTTACCATTAATATTCTTTTTGATGGCTTGTAATGTCTGTGCAACATTCAAACCTGATAATGTTTTCAGAAGCGGTGCAAAGTAAGTCTCAATATTCACTTTGACACTTTCTGGGCTTTCTTCACCGTAGCCTAAACCGCCAATAGTGGTGGCTTCGCCCCAACCCACATAGCGGTCTTCGGTGGTGATTTTGACCAGGACCAGTGTCTGGGTTTGCATGGTTGCGACAGCCATCTTGTGAGGACGGATCGTCGGTATTTGAACCAGCAAGGTTTCAACTGACTTATACATAATTACGCTTCACATTCTTGCTTTAATGTTTTGACTTGATATACCTTAAAAGAATAATTTTGATTGGTCTAAGATCGATTTAGCATTTTTTTATACTTTAAAGGTATGCAATAATATGGAACTCAGGCATTTGCGTTACTTCGTCGCAGTCGTCGAAGAACAAAGTTTTACCAAGGCGGCAGAAAAACTGTTTATTGCTCAACCACCTTTAAGCAGACAGATACAAAATCTGGAACAGGAACTGGATATTCAGCTCTTTGAAAGAGGGAGCAGACCGCTTAAGACCACAGAAGCAGGTCAATTCTTCTACCAGCATGCGGTTAAACTTTTGTCTAATGCAGAAGAAATTAAATCGATGACCAAGCGGATTGGTATCGCGGATCGCACCATTAGCATTGGTTTTGTTGGCTCGTTATTGTTCGGTTTGCTATCGCGTATTGTGTTTCTATTTAAGCAGCAACATCCCCAGCTCAAAATTGAGATGGTTGAAATGAATACTTCAGAGCAGATTCAGGCACTTAAAGAAGGGCGGATTGATGTCGGTTTTGGACGTTTAAGGATTTCAGATCCGGCAGTAAAACGGGTGTTGCTGCGTGAAGAACGGCTGATGGTCGCGGCACATTCCAGCCATTTTCTCTCGCAACGAGATGGCGTGAACCTGACTGAACTGGTGGATCAGCCACTCTTTTTATACCCGAATAATGGTAAGGCTAATTTTTCTACCCAGGTGCGCGGTATATTTTCCGAGTATGGGCTGGAACCGAAAAATATCCGTGCAGTCAGTGAATTGCAACTGGCGCTTGGTTTTGTGGCTGCCGGAGAGGGCGTCTGTATTGTGCCGGAAAGTGCCCAGAATATTCGTCTGGCACATTTAAACTTTATCCCTTTATTAGATGAATTTGCGGTCAGTCCGGTTTTTATGGCTATTCGTAATATGGATGAAAGTGAATATATTCGATATCTGTTTGATGCGGTCTATCAGGTCTATGATCTTGAAGCGATTAAATATGATCGTGCTGTATTTTAATTCAGATCAATACCTGTCTGGATCTTATAGGGAATAAAGCGAATCCATATTTTAATATTGAATGAAGGTTTCATTTTTTGGATGAATATCATTAAGGCATAGTAAATAAAGCCTTTTCTTTAAGGCAGACTTTATAGGTATAGAAGCATGCCTATTCAGTTTTGGACATTTATGCACATCTTCTGCATTGTGAATCTCATAAATTGAACTTCACAATTAGGAGGTGGAGATGTCTACAAATAAAGTGAATATAAATACGCTGATTGATGAAGCAAAGTTCACGCCATTTCATTGGGGCGTCCTGATCTGGTGTTTGCTGATCATTATTTTTGACGGTTATGACCTGGTAATTTACGGCGTGGCTTTACCGCTACTGATGCAGGAATGGGCACTCAGTGCAGTACAGGCAGGCATGTTAGCCAGCACCGCCTTGTTCGGTATGATGTTTGGAGCGATGAGTTTCGGCACTTTGTCCGATAAACTGGGACGTAAAAAAACCATCATGATCTGTGTCGCGATCTTTAGTGGTTTTACGTTTATCGGTGCCTTTGCAACATCACCTGTCGAATTCGGAATTTTACGCTTTCTTGCCGGACTCGGAATTGGGGGCGTGATGCCAAACGTTGTTGCCCTGATGACGGAATACGCACCAAAAAGGATTCGCAGTACATTAGTTGCCTTGATGTTTAGTGGCTATGCCATCGGAGGCATGACATCTGCTTTGCTTGGCGCATGGCTGGTACCACAGTTCGGCTGGAAAATCATGTTCTTGCTTGCGGGTACTCCTTTACTGTTCCTGCCGATACTCTGGAAATATTTACCAGAATCCCTGATGTATCTGACCAATAAGCAGCAAACGGCTGAAGCGCAAAATATTATCCAGAAAATCTCGCCAACCCAGGTAATTGGATCTGACACCCAGTTCGTCCTGAATGAAGTACAAAAAGGCGATGAAGCACCTTTAAAAGCATTATTTCAGCAAGGCCGCACATTTAGTACCTTTATGTTCTGGCTGGCATTTTTCATGTGTCTATTAATGGTCTACGCACTGGGTAGCTGGTTACCAAAACTGATGATCCAAGCCGGATATTCACTGGGTGCCAGCATGATCTTCCTGTTTGCCCTGAATATTGGTGGCATGATCGGGGCTATTGGTGGGGGTTATCTGGCAGACCGTTTCCATATCAAAAAAGTGCTGACCATCATGTTTCTTTGCGGGGCAGCTTCTTTAATCCTGCTCGGTTATAACAGTCCGCAATTCGTGCTTTACAGCTTGATTGCTGTGGCCGGTGCAGCAACCATTGGTTCTCAAATCCTGCTCTACACCTTCGTGGCGCAATATTATCCATCAACGGTGCGTTCCACTGGCATGGGTTGGGCTTCCGGAATTGGACGTATCGGTGCGATCGTTGGACCGGTATTGACAGGTGCTTTACTCACCATGAATTTACCGCATCAAATGAACTTCTTTGCAATTGCGATTCCCGGTTTGATTGCTGCGCTGGCAATTTTCCTGGTGAACTTAAAGATGTCTGTAGAAGGTCAAGCCCTTGCTACACCTGAGATTCGCACTGATTCTCTCGCTGAAAAAGCGAGTTAATGGATTAAATATCAATTAATAAAGAAAACACTTCTAATGATAGAGATCGCCATCGTAAGCAGTGGTGATCTGTTGCTAGAATCGAGACGCATAATAAAAAAGTGAGTTTAGGATGAACACGAAACAATTATTTAATAATCAAACAATCACATTAAAACGCACGGTTCTGATGAGCATGATGGCAATGAGTTTAGGGGGCATCAGCTTGGCTACCCAGGCACAAACTCCAGCTCAGTCCAATCAGCAGGAAATTGAGCAGTTGCGTCAGGAGGTTCAAGCTCTACGCGCCCTGATTGAACAGCAGCAAACTCAGACAGCTGCTGTGACTGCACCTGTAGCGACAACACCTGCACCAGTAAATACAGCAGTAGCTCCTACAAGCAAACCTGTGATGAAAATTGCCAGTGGGGCCGAGTTTAATCTGTACGGTAATATCCGTGCCGATGCCTCTTATCAGGCTGAGGGCGGTGCAGCGACACGTATGTATAACCAGATTAATACGGTACCTCTTGAAGGCGTGGGTGAACGCAGTGATGAGTTTAAATCCACGCTTTCAGCCACCCGTTTAGGGATGGATTTTAAAGCGCCCGTGGGTGCTGGGGAAAATGCCTTAAGTGGTAAGGTTGAGGTCGATTTCCTGGGTGGAGCTGGTTTTGACAACCTGCGTATTCGCCATGCCTATATCAGCTATGCTGACTGGTTAATTGGTCAAACCTGGTCAAACTTTGCAACTCCGGACTATATACCTGAGACGGTAGATGCACTGGTTTATGCTGGCGGTTCAATTAAACGAACCCCTCAGATTCGTCATACCAGTACTTTGAGTCCGGCAACCAATCTGGTGCTTGCAGTAGAAGATCCGAAAGATGCGACCATTACGGGAATCAAACAGCGTTTACCTGCCTTAACAGCACGCTTAAACCACAAATTTGCAGATAATCTTTCTGTCAGTGCGCGTGCGATGGGGAATGAAAAACGCGTGAATGAAGATGAAAAAACTGCATGGGGTGTGGGTTTAGGTGCGAAATATGAGTTTGTTTCAGGCACCAGTCTTAAGGCAGATTATTATCATGTCAAAGGTGATAGCAGCTTTGTCTCTTACGCTAATCCTGGCGTAGTTCGAGCTCCTAATGGTGATCTTCTACAGAGTGAATTTGACTCGATTACGGTTGGTCTGACCCAGCAGTTTACTGAGAAATTACGTGGTACTGTAGGCTATGGTTATATGAATTTCGACCAAGATAATGGCTATCTTGCTGCTCCTGGTCTGAATCTAACAGCAGTGAACAAAGACCTTTGGCAGGCTTGGGCTAATGTGTTCTATAACCCTACAAAACCGCTGAGTTTTGGCCTTGAATATGTCTATGGCGAACGTGAAGCATTGGGTGCTGCACCAAATGGCAGTACAAAAGGTGAAGATAACCGAGTGAATGCCGTTGCAATTTACAGTTTCTAAGCTCTAGCGATTTACATAAGAAACTTAAAGCGTGGATGAATTAATCCACGCTTTTTGCATGATTCAGGATCACCTCTGCCAGCACATTGACAGCATTTTCTATCTCAGAGGGCCAGTCAAATGAACAGTTCAGGCGAATATAATTCTGGCTGGTATGTTCCGGTTTAAACAGCAAAGCGGGTGCAATAGCAATATTGTGCTGAATCAGCTGTTCATATAAAACCTGTCCATCCAGCTGTTCGGGCAATTTGATCCAGAGAAAATAGCCACTGGAATAATAATAAATTTCACAGACTGAATCTAAACGCGCTTTGAGTTCCTGATAAAACTTTTGCTTATACTTTTCCAGCTGCTGTCTTAAATGGCGCAAATGCTTTTCATAATGATGATGGGACAGAAAATCGACCAGTGCATTTTGTAATAGCGGACTAACAGTCAAAGTACTCATGAGCTGTAAATGCTGGATTGCATCAGAAAATGGGCCAGCGAAAACCCAGCCGACCCGCGCACCCATGCCCAAGGTTTTGGAAAATGAAGAGCAGTGCAATACCCGTTGATGCTGATCAAAATATTTCACGGAAACCGGTTTATGAGCGCCGTAATTGAGTTCCTGATAGACATCATCTTCAATCAGATATACCTGATATTCATTCAACAGTTCCGCAATTCTTTGCTTGATCTCTGAATTTACCGTAAAGCCAATCGGATTATGCACATTCAGCATCAGCCAGCAAACTTTGATCGGGTACTGTTTAAGTGCTTGTTCAAATGATTCCAGGTCAAAACCAAACTGTGGATGTTCAGGGATTGTGATGACTTGCAGGCCTAAACGTTCAGCCGCCTGCCAGGCACCATAAAAAATGGTTTGCTGGAGCAGGATAAAATCACCCGGTTGAGTCAAAGCCTGTAAAGACAGATTGAGGGCTTCCAAGGCACCAGAAGTAATGACAATGTCATCCGAAATGCAGTTTATGCCTTGTAACTGATAGCGGTTGGCAATTAGTTGGCGTAATTCCTGATTACCTGGTGGCATATGATTTTGATGGCTATAACTGCTTTTTCTTTTGCTATGCTGCGCCAAAATCTGCATAAACCGGCTGTTATATAACAGTTCAGCATTTGGAAAAGCTGAACCAAAAGGTGCAATATTTGGAGTTTGCAGTGACTTTAAATAATTAAATACCACAGAGTTAATTTTAACTTTGGAGTTTAAGCCAATCTGTACCGCGGGTTCTTTGCTGTTATAGGTTTGAGGTCGCTCCGCAATATAGTAGCCAGATTTATCTTTGGCATAGACCAATCCTTGCGATTCAAGCACCTGATAGGCATTAAGCACCGTCATCAGGCTATAGCCGGACAGTTCAGTTTGTTCCCGTAATGAAGGTAATTTGTCATGCGCCTTCCATGCGCCATTTTCAATCATCTGGCGAATATTTTGGGCTAGCTTTTCAGATTTGAACATAAGAAAATAAAATCTAAACTGTACTAATATAATCAGAATCATATTATGAATAAGTTATTAAAATATAACAAATCAAAAAAATAAGTGGCTAACTGTTATATTTTTTTAAATGAATATTGTATCTATACAGTTGATTTAGGTCTGCTGATAATAAAACTCATAACGCCAGACCAACCTATGGGTGATCATATGAATTCAGAAGACAACAAAGCACCAAAATATGCGGATAGCAGTATTTCTGATGCAGCATTCAAGAAGATGATTCTCTGGTTTGCACTTTATACTGGTTTATTCTGCCTCGGCGTTATCTTTGTAGTAAATGCAGACAAAATTATGATGAGCGGCTTTTAAAATTCTCTTCTCCCTGAACACTATCATCGCCCCAATCTAAATTGGGGCTTTTTTTATGGCACACATTACCAGTTTTATTTTCTACTTTTTCTGCATCCACTCTATGACTTTGTCACAATTTGACACTCACAAAGTCAGATTTCCTTGCTAGATTCAGACTGTTTGATGATAAAAATGAATACAGGCTTTTCGCCAGCGCATCATACAGAAATAACAACGATATAGCAGATGGACAAACAACAAGGATAAAGGAGTGAAGCATGCTCGGAAATATGATGTTCCAGCCCTTACTGATCAGCAGCATGATTGAACATGCCGGTCGTTATCATGCCGATACCGAGATCATTTCTAAAAATACTGATACCAGCATTAAAAAGACCAATTGGGGAGAAATCCGGGAAAACTCGAAACGTTTTGCCAATGTATTACAGCAATTCGGTCTGACACTCGGCGATCGGGTTGCGACCATTGCCTGGAATAATCATCGACATCTAGAATCATGGTATGCCATTTCGGGAAGTGGACTGGTTTGCCACACCATCAACCCGCGTTTATTTCCGGAACAGCTGGTATTTATTATCAATGACGCTGCCGATCGGGTACTGCTGTTTGATAAAACCTTTGCACCTTTAATTAAAGCCGTCAAACCGTTATTAAAAACTGTAGAACAGTATATCTGTCTGGATGCTGAAGATTCGGCGATTCGTGAAGCCATTCCGGAAGTGCAGTTTTATGATGATTTACTTGCCCAGCAATCTGCAGAATTTGACTGGCCTGAACTGGATGAAAATACAGCGAGTTCACTGTGTTATACCTCCGGTACGACTGGAAATCCGAAAGGAGTTTTATATAGCCATCGCTCAACAGTGCTGCATAGTTATGCGATTATCATGCCGGATTCCCTGAATGTGGCAGCGCGTGACATCATGCTGCCGGTGGTACCAATGTTCCATGTCAATGCCTGGGGAACCCCATATGCCGCTGCCATGGTCGGTTGTACCTTGGTGTTGCCGGGGCCAGGCCTGGATGGAGCTAGTCTGGTTAATCTGATTGATACGTATAAAGTCTCTGTGGCTTTAGGTGTTCCGACGATCTGGCAAGGCCTGATTGCGGCTGCCCAGCAAAGTGGTTCAAAACTGGAAAGCCTGAAACGGAATGTGGTCGGTGGTTCTGCCTGTCCACCGGCTATGCTGAAAACCTTTAAAGAGCAGTTTAACTGCGAAACCATTCATGCCTGGGGGATGACTGAAACCAGTCCACTTGGTAGTGCCAATCAGCTAAAAACCAAACACCTTGATCTGGCGGATGAAGAAAAAATGCAGATTCGTCTGTCTCAAGGTCGTCCACCGTTTGGCGTTGATTTACGTTTAACCGATGAAGAAAAAGGAACTCAGGAAATTGCCCGCGATGGTGAAACCATAGGTAATCTGCAGATTAAAGGGCACTGGATCATTGATCATTACTTTGGCAAGGAAGAATCTGCGCTCACAGCAGACGGCTGGTTTGATACCGGAGATATCGCTACCTTAAATAAAGATGGCTTTATGAAGCTGTGTGATCGCTCCAAAGATCTGATCAAATCAGGCGGTGAATGGATCTCTTCAGTCGATCTTGAAAATATGGCGATGGGACATCCTGAAATTGCCATGGCTGCCGTGATTGCGGCACAGCATCCTAAATGGGATGAGCGCCCAGTTCTGATTGCGATTAAAAAGCCAGAGAGTCATGTGAGTGAAGCCGAAATGCTGGATTACTATGCGGACAAAGTCGCTAAATGGCAGATCCCGGATCGCGTGATCTTTGTAGATTCTATTCCGTTAAGTGGAACCGGCAAGATGCTGAAAAAAGACCTGCGTGAACTTTATGGTTCTATCTTGCTGGAACAGGCCGTAGGTTAAGCTATTTTTTTAAAAGGTAAATTTTTGCCTTTTTAACTCACCCAATATTTAAAACAGAAACTGATCTCTTATATAGAGGTCAGTTTTTTATATGTTTTTGCTAAAAATATACAGACCAAAAAAGCAATTTATTCAGTTCATACAGTTTTAACAGCACTTTCTGGTTAGGATTGTCTTACAAAAAGTCTAACTATGGTTTCTAAGCACATAATTTGACCTACATTGACATGGTGCGAGCTTCAGAATTCTTTATTCTGGACTACATAATAAATAGACAGTTGTACATTAATACTGTCTGCGGAATAGAGGGGATAAAAATGACAAGTATGACAACCTACAAGCCGCATTGGATTCGTGAAGACTTCATTGATTTTGTTGGTGAAAAAGTCCATCCAACCTGGGCACTCAAAAAAGTCAAAGCATCGGTCGTGAATATTCAGGCGGTTAGCCCAGACTTTTTCAAAATCCAGTTACGTCCAAATTATAACTTTAACCGCGGGTCATTTCAGGCCGGTAAAAATATCGCGGTGACTCTGCGTCTGGATGGAGTACGTCATCAACGTCATTATTCTATCGTGACCATTTTAAAAAATGGTGATGTGATTATTGCAGTCAAGCAGCAAGGTAAAGTGTCGCGTGCCCTAACTTTATTGCAACTAGGTGCAGTGGTCGAGCTGTCTCAGCCACAGGGCGAATTTACCTTATTAAACTCTCCTAAACCGATTCTGTTTCTGGCATCAGGCAGTGGCATTACTGCAATTTATTCCTTATTGCAAAAAGCAGTCGTGCAGTTTCAGCATCCGATTGATCTGATCTACTTTACCCGTGATGATGCGTTTCATGCCGAGATCAAAACACTGGCGTTGATGCATTCTCATCTGAAATATCATCATTTTAATACAGTCGAGCATAAGCAGCATTTGAGTCAGCAATTGCTAAACAAGCTGGTACCAGACTTTGAACAGCGTGAAATCTATGCCTGTGGTTCAGCGGGAATGATGAAAACTGCACTCAAAATTGCCGATAAACTGGCGGTGAAATCCAGTTTCCATTCTGAATATTTCCAGATTGCGATGGATGAAAAAGTGAAAGCACAGCCTGTACAGTTTTTAAGATCGCAGCAGGAATTCCAGGCAGAATCTAATCTGCTGGAAAGTGCAGAGCAGGCGGGTCTTCGTCCAGCGCATGGTTGCCGTATGGGCATTTGTAATACTTGCTCATGTACTAAAGTCAGCGGTTCAGTTAAAAACATGCTGACGGGTGAGATCGACCACGGCAGCAATACTCCAATCAAACTTTGTATTTCACAGGCCGTTAGTCCTGTGGTGATTAATTTATAAGCTATTTCAACCATTACTAAACGAATAAGAAGGTGCTCCCATGAATATGCAAATTGATTTTAAAAAACACAGTAAATCTCAATTTCTAAGCCCGGAACAGGTTGAAGAGTTCGGTGCCAAGGTTGATGCTATCCGCCGTGAAGTAATGGAAGATTTGGGCGAAAAAGATGCAGAATATATTTATAAAATCCGTAATTTTGTACGTTATAGCGAGATTGCTTCCCGCGGCATGCTGATGGTCGCAGGCTGGTTGCCACCAGTATGGTTAGCGGGCACAGGCTTATTGGGTATCTCGAAAATCGTGGAAAATATGGAACTTGGCCATAATGTGATGCACGGCCAGTTCGACTGGATGAATGATCCGGGTCTGAATGGTTCGACTTATGATTGGGATACTATTTCCACTGGGGATGACTGGAAATACACCCATAACTATATTCACCACACGTATACTAATATTGTCGGTATGGATCATGATGTCGGTTATGGTCTGATCCGTGTCAGTGAATCTCAGCCGTGGGAACTACGTTTTATCTGGAATATTCCTTTAACCATTCAGTTGATGGTGTTCTTTGAATGGTATGTGGGTGTACAGCGTTTGCATCTGGAAGATGTGATTGCCTATAAAACCAAAACCTGGAAACAGGTCTGGGAAGAAGCAGCGCCTTTACGCAAAAAAATGCGCCGTCAGGTCCTGAAAGATTATGTATTTTTCCCACTGATTGCCGGTCCAAATGCCATTCCAGTATTTACCGGGAATGCGGTTGCCAATGTGATTCGTAGCCTATGGGCGTCTGCGGTGATCTTTAATGGACATTTCACTGAAGATGCAGAAACCTTTGAAATGGACAATACCGACAATGAAACCCGTGCGGAATGGTATCTGCGTCAGATCCGTGGTTCGAGCAACTTCAGTGGCGCGAACTGGTTGCATATTCTGAGTGGTAATTTAAGCCATCAGATTGAGCATCATCTGTTCCCAGATATGCCAGCAAACCGTTATGCTGAAGTTGCACCAAAAATCAAAGCCTTATGTGCTGAGTACGGGATTCACTATAACGAAGCCAGCTTTATGAAACAGTTCTCGACTGTATGGGTCAGACTGGCGAAATGCTCACTGCCAAATGAATGGAATCAGCAAATTGCAGAAAAAACTCACGCAGTTAAATCGGTGTTTCGTTACTTTAAATCCAAACTTGTAAATTAATTTTTTAAGGTTTCTCTATTATCCAGTTTGGTACTCCTCAATAGATTTGGATGGTCTATTGAGGATTTTTTTATCTGTTAAAAAGTGGTCAGTTCACACGAATTTATGAATGAAATATGAAGATGATTTTCAAAAAATGACGAAGGCGGGACAGATTTACTACCGCTGAAACGCTTCGCCTACAAGCTAAGCGTTTACCTCAAGGAGGTTCTTTTTATAATGGCCGCGTTCTATCATTCAAGGTCTCAGTTTTGAAATATCTTAAATATTTTTCAGGCATCTCACTTTTATTGCTGTTAACCGCGTGTAATACCTCGGAAACTCCAGCACCAGATTATCAGGGGAACTGGAAAAATACACTGGAAAATCCAAAATTGGAAAATATCCTGGTGATTTCCAAAAATGGTGAAAACTATTTCATTACCAATACTATTAAAGACAAAGAAAGCGGCAAAACTGACAAGAAAAATCCGATGCCAGCTTCAGTCGCTGATAATGGTCTGCTTCAGATTAATTCAGGTACAGGTGTCGTTGATTTCGCAATTGACGAAAAAACTGGCAATCTGGTCGGTTCAGGCTCCGTCTATAAAAAAGCCAAATAATGCTCTAATCTAATCAATTCAGAGATAACACGAAAAATGCCATGATCAGGGAGGATTCATGGCATTTTTTTAGTTCACCAATTTTATGAGACCAGCAAAATCTTCTACAAAATAATCTGCCTTGGCTTTGATCAGATCTATTTCATGCGCAGAATACTGGTCGTAAATTGCAACGACATCAATTCCCGCATTGTTGGCAGCTTCCACCCCAATTAAAGAGTCTTCAACAATCAGGCAATCTTTAGCCTCAATTTCAAAATGCTGGAGCGCATTTAAATACACTTCTGGATGCGGTTTGATATTCTCAACATTTTCACGAGTCAAAATAATCGCAAAATCATCATCAAAACTGATTTTCTGATTAATCTTCTGGTTATTGTCCTGATAACGCTGCACATTGAATAAACTAGTGGTAGTCGTGAGTGCCAATTGTATCCCTTGCTGTTTTAAGGCTTGAATCAGCAGCTCAGCTTGCGGTTTGAGTTCTATCACATGATCCAGAAAATGCCGTGAAATATGATAACGACGGTTTTTAACCTCTTCCTTGCTGGGTTCAAAACCATATAGCTCTTTTAAATAGCCACAATATTCCAGATAAGGATCGGGCATATGTCTAAAGGCTTTCAGTTGCAGGTCACGCTGTTGCTGAATCTGATCCAGACCGACTTCGATCCCCGATAATTCCAGAATCAGGGCAGCATCGACCTGGTTCCAGATCCCCACTGAATCAATTAAGGTTCCATCTAGGTCAAAACACACCAGCTTTTTATCTTTAAACATGTCACCCTCATTTTTCTTTCGCCGCCATTATCCCGTTTTTAGAAAGAGATAAAAAGTCCAGTTTGGGTGCACATCCAGACTGTATTTATCAGTGAATTACTAAAATGAACTTATTTTGAGCATTTTAAGTATTACTAATAATAAAAATCGTAATACTAAATTGGCACAGCATTTGCATTTATCTACACCTCCTAATTTGAATATTTATTCTTTATAAGAAACAACTTGCTAGTTACTTTTTGTTACCTAACGGTTATATAAGAAAACCTAAAACTATTTAATTTAGTCTTTATTGATCAATTTATAGTCAGAACTATTTCATATCTTTACATCGGTTTATTTAATCTCTTATTTTCCTTAAGGTATTGTCCACTTCTTAACTCATTGAATTATAAAAGGGGAGCAATGCTAGAATTTAAAAATCAAATCGTACACGGCGCAATTTTCGATATGGATGGAACCATGTTTGATACTGAACGTTTGCGCTTTCAAACCTTGCAACAAGCTTCGCGTGAGCTGATCGGCGTCGAATTTTCTGAAAACTATTTAATGCAGTGTTTGGGCTTAAGTGCCCGTAGTGCCGAGCAGCTGGCCAAAGAGCGTTATGGACAAGATGTTCCTTATGCCGAGATCCGCCAGCGCGCCGATGTACTGGAACTAGAACATGTACGCAATTATGGTGTTCCAATTAAAAAAGGTTTATTACAGGTACTGGAACGCCTACGCAAGGCAGGTCTAAAAATGGCTGTGGCGACTTCGAGTCGACGTGCGATCGCAGAAGAATATCTGATCAATGCCAATGTCTATAAATTTTTTGATGTGCTGGTGTGTGGCGATGAGATTAAACAGGGGAAACCTCATCCAGAAATTTTTATCAGCGCAGCCGAAAAAATCAATTTAAGTCCGGCTCAATGCCTGATGTTTGAAGATTCTGAAAATGGCCTGCGATCTGCTTATGATGCAGGTGGTATGACGGTACTTTTCAAAGACATTAAAACGCCGAATGAATCGATGCTGGCAGAAGCCCAGTATTATTATGAAACAATGGAAGATTTTCTGACAGACCTGAACCAGTTTGTTCCTGTTCTGGAAATGCCAGAACTTGAGACCGCATTTCCGCAAACGCTGAATCAGTTAACAGTTGGGATTCACGGCTTCGGTGCAATTGGTGGTGGTTATCTGGCTCAGGTGTTATCACACTGGGATGGTTATACGCGTCCACGCAAAATTATTGCCTCGACCCGTAATCCACTCTATCAGTCTGCCGTTAATGCGTTTGGCACCTATTGCATTCGTTATGGTCAGAACTCTTTTGACCAGCGTATTGAAAATATGAGCGTGATTGATGCATATGATCTGAAGCAAATGCAGAATATGTATATTGAATCCAGTCTGGTGGCAGTCTGTGTCCCTGAGGAAGCTCTGGTTTCTGAAGCAGAAGTAATTGCACAGGGTTTATATGCGCGATACTTGGCCTACGAGCAGCAGGAACAGCCGCTGACGCTGTTAATTATCCTGAATAAAATCGGGGCCAAACAGCTGGTGATGCAGCAGATTCTGAGCCGTCTGAAACAGATTACGGATGAACAGACAGCGCAGCACATTATGGATCAGCATTATTTCTGTGACACAGTGGTGAACCGTATGGTCTCCAAACTGTCCGACCAGAAACTGTACCGTCAGCTGCGCATCAAATACAACATGTTCAAGCAGTATCAGCTGGATGAAGATCTGTCCGTAGTGGATCTGGATGATTCTACAGCCCTGAATGCAGAGCAGGAACATCAGGCGGGCTTATATATTGAAGACCTGCGCCGTAATTTTCAGCCAAGTCATATTCTGCAGTCGATGGACCTGATTCTGTTTAATGCCGAAACGGATATGCCAATCTATGTGGAAAATAACAGTCCATTATTGGCTAAAATGCGCCAAATGATTCTGGTAGATGATATTGCCAATATCCAGCTGATTAAAAACCGCTTATGGAATGGTGTGCATGCGATGATGGCCTGGTATGCCAGCCTGCGCGGTCATCAGACCATTGGCGTGGCCATGTCAGATCATGCGGTCAGAAAATTCATGCAGCAGGCCTTAGCGCAGGTGAAGCATGGTCTCTGTTACCAGATTCCTAAGCATGCTTCAGATCTGGAACGTCTGGCACAAAGTTTTACTGAATCCTGTGCCTATGCTTATCAGGACCCATGTGCACGTGTAGGACGTGAACCCTTAAGAAAGCTGGAACACAATGAACGGGTTATGGGTTCATTATTGACCTTGCTTAAATATAGCTTGCCATTTGATGTGGTTTTAAAAGGCGCAGTGCTGGGTTATATCTATGCTCTGGAACAGGGTGAATGCGAGCAGCAGGAACTGTTGATGCATTTACAAATCCAGTTAAGACATATGGCATTAGAGCCGCAGCTATATGAGACCTTGTATGATGAAATGTCACAATTCATCAATCAGGTTATCGCTGGAAAATTGTCCTTGCAAAAATTTATGCAACTGGATTTGCAGCAAGCGCTCAGCTAAATATCAGCAGTAAATAAAAAGACCCAGAACGATTCTGGGTCTTTTTTTATGGAAGTTTATAAATTTATAATTTATACAGTCGTGGATTCTTGCTGATAAATACAGGATTGTGCAATCTGTAGCTGATCATCTGCGGACAGATCAATATTTTCCCATTTTTCCATCTGCTCTAATAGCCAGATAAAATCGGTGAATTGAGGCTCAACACTTTCACCTGCAAGGTTACGAATAATATTCTGAATCTTATGGAAGTCATAAACGTGTCGAGAAGCTGAACATTCAAACTGGATAATCTGATAATCCATCAGCATGTCCCAGACTTCAGAAAGATCCGTAGCATGCTTTAAATCCATCTGGGCTTTATTTACAGCTGCGACTAAGGCCTCTACAGTCAGTGGATGCAACTCGCCCCATTCCTGAGTTATTGCTAGTACTTTATCTGCCACTTTAGGAATCACATTTTGGCTTGCTGCGACAATCAGGCTATAACCTTCAAGCTTGGCCTGAATATTCCATGGCTCACCCACACAAAAACCATCAAAAATCTGTGCTGCAATTCCTTTGACCATTAAAGGGGGTGGTGAGGTCTTGAGCAATATATTTTTGGCATATTGCGGATCAGTTAAAGCCAGCCATTCTCTTAAACAGTAATGATGAATGGAGTATTTATAAACATGCGCCAAACCTACTTTATGTTGCTGCTTTAAGGCACTGACCAGCTTTTGCGACGTGATCTGTTCATTATCTTCAGGCTGAATGCCCAGTTCATAACACAGATCCTGTCTTAAACTGATAAATGCCTGATTAATACTGAGCACTAATGGGGTTTGCAAAGCCACTTGTAACTGGTCTGCGCCCAAAGCAGCCGCGGGAAGCATGGCAGACAGGCAATGGGCAGCATCCAGAAAGCCATAGGCCAGACGGTCGCGTAAGCTGGACCAGGAGGCTTCACGGATCAGATTTACCTTTAAACCCTGTTCACTAAAATAACCTTGTCGCTCCGCCCAAAGAATGGCAACACAATCAAGCAGTGGAATATAGCCAATATTGAGTTCTGTTTTTTCTAATGTTGTCATTGAATGCTCCTTATTGGCCGGATAACAGTTTTTGTGCATCAAGTAAGCGCCTTGCCATATCGCCAATGGTAATCCGGTGACTCATGGCATTTTTGCGCAACAGGGCAAATGCTTCTTCTTCGCTCAGTCCATGCAGCTGGATCAGCAGGACTTTGGCTTTATCAATATCCCTGCGATCACTTAATTTTTCCTGAGTTTCCTTCAGGTCATGTAACAGTTTTTTATGTTTCTGGAATTGTTCAATCGATATTTCCAGAATATTTTCCAGTTTGGTTGGATCAATCCCGTCCACAATATATGCCGTGACTCCGGCATCAATGGCATTTCTGATGGTGTCCTTGTTGGAATTTTGGGTAAATAGAACCGTAGGTAATTCATACTGACTCACGCAGCTTTCGATAATATCGCGATGAGGATGATCCATATTTAACAGAATGACATCGGCATGCAGGCTTTTGATATCAACAATGTTGAGGTCATTCAGAATGACACAAGCCACCACATGAAAATCATGCGCAAGCAAAGAAGCCTGAATAAATTCAGCGCGTTCTGGATCATCATCAATCAGGGCAATTCGTAATTTAGACATGCAAGATTTTTAGCTAGTACATCGGGGAATATTCCATAAGGACTTATGCAAAAAACATACCATGCAATTTGGTGCAAAAAAATCAGGAGATCAGGTTAAAAGTGTCATAAAAATAGTGCAGAGGAACTTAAAAGCCCGAATTAACCTGACTAAAATAAGGCGTTGTTGAAATAAGCGCACTAAAATAAGGAGTTTTAAGGCAATAAAGAATATAAAAATTACCGCTTAGATCAATTTTAATTTCATCCAGATGATCGGGAAAAATAAAAAATCAAATATAGTTAAAAATATTGGAATAATAATTGCTTATTTTTAATCCACTATAAATAAAAAGGTGGAATAGACATGAAATTAAAACTTATACCATCACTGCTAGTAATAAGCAGTCTTTTGATGGCGGGTAATGTGATGGCAGAAGATGGTGGTTTACGTTTTACCGAGAAAACTCTGGCCAAAGTGGCAGAAATGAAAACCAAGAAAAAATCAGCTGAAACCCAGCAAGCTGTACCATTACAAGCACAAGTAATCGAAAATGCCTCTAAATAAAATAATAGCCAGAATACATGAAGAAACTCTCCAGCAGGAGGGTTTCTTTTTTGGGCTGAAATCTATAAGCCATAGTTCAAAAAATAAGAATTCTATTTTCTAGTTATGACTAAGATTTTGGTCTAGAAACCTGTCTATTAAACTGATCTTGATGAATCAGAATATTGTTTATATCTTCAAAATTTTTAATTTAAATCACTTTTTGCCAACTCGAATTAGATGGTTACAAGAAAAAAATACATATCTATAAATTACAAATACTTAATAAATTAGATGTCAGAACTTGTATGAATCTGTCTGTGATCTTGTAAAGTACTGACAGATTTTTTGTATAGAAAAAATTAAAAATATTGCCGCACCAGTCAGATATTTTGGCAGAAAATATCTGCTTAATTTTGCATGCTTCATTTATGCTACAGCTTAAATTTTAAGCCAAGTCCTAAAGCAGATCAGGATCACTTATACAGGATTGTATAAATTCGCCATGAATATGACAAAAATCCCTCTCAAGAAAAATCCGCTTAGCCTGATGATACTGTCGGCATTTTCAGGCCATCTTTATGCTGAAACTACGCTAGCACAGGATAGTGTTCAGCAACTGGAAACTATTGTGGTGACCACTGAGCAAAATACAAATTCCCAGCAAGAGACTGCGGCTGAACTTGCCAGCGTTTCGGGAGGAACCAATTTTATTTCAGATCAGCAGCTCGAACATCAGCGTCTGGGAACCATTGCTGACGTCTTCCGTCTCCAGCCCGGCATTTATGCCCAATCGCCGGGCAATGAAGGAGCCAAAATTTCTATCCGTGGTTCTGGCATTAACCGTACTTCTGGTGCACATGCATCCGGAACTTATGTCATGATCGATGATATTCCCTTTACCGGACCGGGTGGTACAGCTTATGAACTGCTTGAACCATGGTGGATTGATCATGTTGAGGTGTACCGTGGTGCCAATGGTTTAAAACAGGGCGGATTGTCCTTAGGTGGAACAGTTAATTATAAAAGTAAGACTGGTGCAGAGCAGAATGGCTCTGAATTAAAATATGAAACGGGTAGCCATGGCTATCAGAAATACCAGTTTAGTACTGGCCGACAACTCGATAAGTTAGATTATTATCTGACAGTAACGGGTTCACAGTTTGATGGGATTCAGGATCATGCCGAAGGTGATGGCAAAGGTCTGGCTTTTAATCTGGGTTATCAGATCAGTCCAGATATTGAGACCCGCTTTTATGCCCGTTACCGTGAAAGCAAACATTTAACGCCAGGGCGCATTACCCAGGAACAGCTCAAGAATAATCCTGAAGCAGCCAATGATTTTAATCTGGCTGTAGATGCCAAGCGGATTCAACCGGGCAGTACCTGGCTGGCAAATACTACCACTTGGAACTTGCAGGATGATGCCAAACTGACCGGTAGTCTGGCTTATCACCATTATCCATTGGATCTACGTGAAAGTAGTTATCGTACCAATGTCGATTATGAGGATATTAGTGCGCGGGTTCAGTATGAGAAACCTTATCAGTTATTCGGTCTTGAACATCAAGGAAAAGTTGCTTTTCGAAGTACCACGCACCGTCCGAATAGTGGTGTAACCGAAACAATTCGACGCGATACTACGATTGACGGTGCGCTTTATCCGGCAGATACCGTAACACGCCGTTATACCTATCGTGGTTCAGACAATGTATTGCAATTTGATCAGGAAACCCAGTTGAATGATCAGTTTAAGCTTGATCTTGGATTGGCAGCTGCCTATACCCATCGTGAGAGTGAAGTGACTTACCCAGTCGCCAGTCCTGAAGTCAGTCGCTATGAATGGAATTTCGCACCGCGTATTGGTCTGACTTATCAGCCAAATGAAACATTACAATGGTTTGCCAATTTAAGCCGTAGTATTGAACCGGCACATCCATGGGCAATGGCATGGTCTTCACCATATTATTTTGACAGTGGTGTTGCTTCAGGGCGGGTACGTGAACCTATTTATCTGGACACGCAAACTGCAAATACTTTAGAACTGGGTGGCAGGGGTCAGTCAGCTTGGGGTGATTGGGCACTGAGCTACTATTATTCCAAAGTTAAAAACGAGTTATTAACCTCAGAGTTGATCAAAACCTATGAGGATGGATCGGAACGACCTTCTGAGCCAATTGCCGTTGAATCCAATGCGACTCCAACCCTTCATCAAGGTGTAGAACTCAGTCTGGATACACCATTGTATGCATCACAGCAGGGTGAACTTCGCCTACGACAGGCTTATACCTTGAGTGATTTCCAATATAAAAACGATCCTTTATTTGGCGAAAACCAGCTGCCGGGAATTCCAAAACACCTTTATCAGGCGCAGCTCAGTTATGCCTTGAATAATGGTTTTTATGTGGGGCTAAATACTGAATATGCATCGAAGATGGCACATGATTATGCCAATAGCCGCTTCAGTGATGATTATCAGATCTGGGGTATTGATCTGGGATATGCGCCAGAAGATCAGTCATGGAGTGCCTGGGTTAACTTCAAGAATATCACCGATGAAAAATATGCAGCAGTAGTGATTCCAGGTTATGACGACAAAGGTGAAGATCGAGCACGATCTTCACCGGGTGAAGGCTTTTCGACCTATGCAGGCGTGTCGTTTAAATTTTAAAATAATCACTTTATAAAAAAAGCGGGCATTTTTACCCGCTTTTTTATCCTGTCAGCTTGTATAAAACTAGCCTTCCAGAATTCCACTGACACCTGTCACAATCATATCAATGGCAATGGTACCGATTAAAAGTGCTGCGACACGACCAACAATATCGACATAAAGGTCAATATAATTGGAATATTTGTGTTGCATATGATCATGCAGATATTTCATCAGGATCAGTAAGCTGCAGGTTAAAAATAAAGTGAAAAAGATCACCAGAATAGTCTGCATTAAACTGAGCTGTACACCAGTAATAACTGAAGCTGAAATGGTACCGGGGCCAATCATAAAAGGCATGGCAATCGTACCCGCCAGATGATTCGGCGCACCCCGCATCACCCCAATGGTATCCGCACCTTCAAAGACATAGCGATAACCAATCACCAGAAAAATCAGACCACCAAAAATCTGGAAGGATTCAAAGCGAGCATGTAGCACTTCATTAAAGAAGGCTTCACCTGTTTTCGCAAAAATGATGAAAACAATAAAGCTGATCAGGCTGCCCTGAATCAATGCCATATTGAAGACCTTTGCTTCAGAATTACGAATAATTCCAAGCATATAGATACTCATCAAAAATGGATTGAGTAACGAAAAAAACAGGGCAAAGGCATTTAAACTTGCTGACATCATTCAATCCTTCCGTAGTTGAGTGATCCTAGATTTCACGATCCGGGAAAAGTGGACGTTTACCCGGGCTGATCCGGTTGATGTGCAGATACATCATATGACGTTCATATTTATCCAGAATGTCGTTAATAACTTGTTCCTTGCTGTAACCGACCAGATCATTGCCCTGAGATCCTTCAAACAGGTAACTTTCCAGACGATAGTAATAGCGTTTAGTCCGTTTACCCCGTGAACTAAAGTTCGGTGTGGCATAACGTACTGGCCAGATTTGATAGACAAAGTTTTCTTCTTCATCCAGCTGAATGGTGAGATCCAGATGATACAGTTCAGGTTCTTCCTCAAGCGGTTTTTCCTGAATATTCACTTGAATACCCTTATCGGTTAACTCAGTCGCAACTGCCTCAATGGCCGGCTTGCAGACGTCATCCAGCATGGCGCGAGTCTGTGAAAGGCTTGGATGCAACATCACCCGGCTCAGACGTTTCTTCCAGTTAAAGATGTCAACATTACCGACGACTGGTGCAGCATTCAGACTGGTACTGGCCTGACGGAAATCCTCAAGCCGCAAGGATTTATACAAACCGGCCATGACAAAGAAGATCACGAAACTAAAAGGTAAGCCCATAATAATGGTGGTGTTTTGCAATGCTGTCACACCGTTAGCCATTAGCATAGCTAGCGTCAACAGGCCAATCGCAATCGCCCAGAACACACTGAGCCAGCGCGGTGAATCATGCTCAATATTAGTGAATTTAGTGGTGAAGTTCCCCAATACCAATGCCCCTGAATCCGCTGAAGTCACATAGAACAGCAAACCTGTAATGGTGGCGACACCTGCGAGAAATGTGAAACCTGGATACTGTGCCAGCAGGTCATAAAAACCATGTGCCGGATTTTCTAAAACAGTTGTCGCAAGCTGAGTATTACCATCAAAAATCACGCTGTATAAAGCACTGTTACCGAAAATAGACAACCAAGTGAGGGTAAATAACAGAGGAATAACCAAAGTCCCGGTGACAAATTCACGAATAGTACGACCACGGGAAATACGTGCCAGGAACAGACCTACAAACGGCGACCAAGCAATCCACCATGCCCAGAAGAACAGGGTCCAGCTATTCATCCATTCTTTAGGCTGCTCAAAAGGAAAACTGCTTAAAGAGAGTTTCGGGAACTGGCTGAGATAATCACCAAAATTTTGAATTAGAGCCGCTAATAAAAACTCGGTATTTCCCATAAAGAGAATAAAGAGCAGCAACCCGATTGATACATAGATATTAATTTCAGACAGAACCCGAATACCTTTATTGACACCCGCAGTGACGGAAATAATAGTAATAATGACTGCAACACCAATTAATGCAGTTTGAATCCAGATATTTTCCGGCAAGCCAAACAGGACATGCAGACCGTAATTTAGCTGAACCACACCAATACCGCAGGTTGTGGCAATACCGAAAATCGTACCGAGTACCGCAGCAGTATCCACCGTATGGCCGATCGGGCCATTAATTCTTTTTCCAAATATAGGATAAAGCGCAGAGCGAATTGTCAGTGGTAAATTATAGCGATAACTGAAATATCCCAACGCAACCCCAATCAGCGCGTACATGCTCCAGCCAGTCAGACCATAGTGAAACAGGGTCCAGACCATGGACTGACGCGCGGCTTCAAAGGTTTCAGCTTCACCGACTGGTGGACTCATATAGTGCGACAGGGGTTCAGCGACCGAGAAGAACATCAAGTCAATCCCGATCCCGGCTGAGAACAGCATGGCCGACCAGCTCAGCAGGCTGAATTCGGGTTTAGAATGTTTGGGACCTAGCTTGA
Source organism: Acinetobacter sp. YH12041 (assembly GCF_013419975.1). Lineage (NCBI taxonomy): Bacteria > Pseudomonadati > Pseudomonadota > Gammaproteobacteria > Moraxellales > Moraxellaceae > Acinetobacter > Acinetobacter sp. YH12041. The sequence continues at coordinate 107,053 of NZ_VOZC01000007.1, forward strand.
TTTCGCCATAACGTGAGCAGGCGATAAAGACAATAAAAACCAGATACAGCGTTGCCGCCAGCAGGTAATACCAGCTAAAGGTACTACTGACCCAGTTTAAAATATTAATAATGACTAGATTGGCTTGTTCATTAAATAAAATCGTGATGATAGAAAACAGCAGAATAAGCGTCGCCGAACAATAAAAGACTACCTTATTCAGACTATCTTGCACCTCTTCGTTTTTCTTTTGCATAAATCTCTGACCATCGTTTTTGTTGCCGGATGATCTACAGTGCAGTGTGATTTAAAAGCAAAAACTGGCCCTAAAGCTTCCTTGTTTTCGTGAATTACAAACTTTTGCAAATCCAAAACAAACTGCGCTGTACATCAAGGGTGAGCTGGCACTATAATTTTTATTAATTGAACGTTCAATTAAAAAAGCGTTTATGAATTGTTACATTATTCAGCTATTTGCTTTAGCAGAGTGATTTTTTATTGTTACATCCGTTATTCAGGTTAGTCCTATGCCAAAAGTTGGTATGCAACCGATCCGTCGTCAGCAACTGATCGATGCCACCTTAGCTGCAGTGAATGAGCTAGGTTTTGCAGAAGCTTCAATTAGTCAGATTGCTCAGAGGGCAGGTGTCTCAACCGGCATCATAAGTCATTATTTTCAAGGTAAAAATGGGTTAATTGAAGCCACAATGCGTTACTTATTGCAGCAATTGGGTAAATCTGTTGCTGAAATCAAGTCACAGGTGAATGACGCCCCTGAACAACGCTTACTGGCGATTGTGCGTGGCAATTTTACTGCTCCACAAACGGATAAAGCGGCCATGAAGGTGTGGTTGGCTTTTTGGGCCAGCAGTCTGCACCAGCCTGATTTACATCGTTTACAGCAAATAAACCATTACCGCTTACATTCCAATCTTAAATATGAATTCATGAAAAAGCTGAGTAAGGATCAAGCTGAGAAGGCAGCACAAGGTCTGGCTGCACTCATTGATGGATTCTGGCTAAGAGGTGCTTTAGTAAGTGGCGAAATTGATCCAGAACTGCCGATTGAACTGTGTAGTGAATATATCCGGCAACAACTCAAATAACCAATCTGCGAGGGAATTCCATTGACAACATTCAAACTGCAACGTCCTTATATCCATGGACAATATGTCGATGCAACGTCCAATAGCACGTTTCAAACTATTAACCCTGCAACAGGCGAAGTCCTGGCTGAAGTGCAGGTATGTTCAAAAAATGATATCGATCGTGCGGTTGAATCTGCACAACAAGGGCAAAAAGTCTGGGCAGAAATGACCGCGATTCAACGTTCGCGCATCTTGAACAAGGCAGTCGCCATTTTACGCGAGCGCAACGATGAGCTGGCAAAATTAGAAAGTCTGGACAGCGGTAAAGCCTTTAGTGAAACATCGACTGTTGATATTACGACAGGTGCAGATGTACTCGAATATTATGCGGGGATTCTACCGGTTCTTGAAGGCCAGCAAATCCCGCTGAGAAGCAGTTCCTTTGTCTATACCCGCCGTGAACCTTTGGGTGTCGTCGCTGGAATTGGCGCATGGAATTATCCGATTCAGATCGCTTTATGGAAATCTGCACCGGCACTCGCTGCAGGCAATGCCATGATTTTCAAAGCCAGTGAAGTCACACCTTTAACTGCGTTGAAACTGGCAGAAATTTATACTGAAGCCGGTGTACCGCATGGTGTATTTAATGTGGTGACTGGTAGTGGTGAAATTGGTGGTTATCTGACTTCGCATCCCGATATTGCCAAAGTGTCATTCACTGGTGGCGTTTCTACCGGCAAAAAAGTTATGGCGCAAGCTGCCAATTCTAGTTTGAAAGAAGTCACTATGGAGCTGGGCGGTAAGTCTCCGCTGATTATCTGTGAAGATGCCGATCTGGATCTAGCGGCTGATATTGCCATGATGGCCAACTTCTATAGCTCTGGTCAGGTCTGTACCAACGGTACTCGTGTTTTTGTACCTTTGGCATTGAAAGCAGCATTTGAAGAAAAGATTTTGCAGCGTGTTGAACATATCCGTATGGGTGATCCTCTCGATCCTGAAACCAATTTCGGCCCAGTGTCCAGCTTTGAGCATATGGAAAAAGTGCTGGGCTATATCGAAAAAGGCAAGATAGAAGGGGCGCGCTTATTGTGTGGCGGCGGCCGTGCCGAAGATGAACAGTTTGCCCAAGGGGCTTATGTCCTGCCAACCGTATTTACCGACTGCCGCGATGACATGACCATTGTACGTGAAGAAATCTTCGGTCCAGTCATGAGCATCCTGAGTTATGACACCGAGCAAGAAGCCATTCGTCGTGCCAATGATACCGATTATGGTCTGGCCGCCGGTGTTGTCACACCAGACTTAGCCCGTGCACACCGAATTATTCATCAGGTCGAAGCAGGTATCTGCTGGATCAATACCTGGGGTGAATCACCTGCAGAAATGCCGGTCGGTGGCTATAAGCATTCCGGTGTCGGACGTGAAAATGGTCTAGTCACTTTGCAGCACTACACCCAGACCAAATCGGTTCAGGTCGAACTCAGTCCTTTCCAGTCTGTATTTAGCGCATAAGGGGGATTTGATGAATTACGACTATATTATTATCGGTGCGGGCTCTGCGGGTAATGTTCTGGCAGCGCGTTTAACTGAAGATCCAGATACTAAGGTTCTATTACTTGAGGCAGGTGGCCCGGACTATCGTCTGGATTTTAGAACCCAGATGCCGGCTGCTTTAGCTTATCCTTTACAAGGACGCCGTTATAACTGGGCCTATCTGACCGATCCAGAACCCCACATGAACAATCGCCGTATGGAATGCGGCCGTGGTAAAGGTCTGGGCGGATCTTCACTGATTAATGGCATGTGCTATATCCGTGGTAATGCTATGGATCTGGAACAGTGGGCCAGCCTTAAAGGTCTGGAACACTGGAACTATGCGCAGTGTCTACCCTATTACAAAAAAGCTGAAACCCGCGATATTGGAGGCAATGACTATCATGGCGATTCAGGCCCGGTTTCAGTCGCAACGCCTAAGAATGGTAATAATGAGCTGTTTCATGCCATGGTCGAAGCTGGGGTTCAAGCCGGTTATCCACGTACCGATGACTTGAATGGCTACCAACAGGAAGGCTTCGGGCCAATGGATCGTACTGTGACACCACAAGGTCGTCGCTCCAGTACGGCACGTGGTTATCTGGATATGGCCAAAGGCCGGGATAATCTCACCATTATTACCCATGCCATGACCAACCGAATTCTGTTTAATCGCAATCAGGCGATTGGCGTAGAATATTTTGAAGGTCAAAATACCTTACAGCCGATTCAGGTCTTTGCGGATCGTGAAGTTCTACTATGTGCAGGTGCAATTGCATCTCCACAAATCCTGCAACGCTCTGGTATAGGTCCGGCTGAATTGTTAAAAAGTCTGGATATTCCGGTGGTTCAGGACCTGCCGGGTGTGGGTGAAAACCTGCAAGACCATCTGGAAATGTACTTACAATATAAGTGCAAAAAACCGGTCAGCTTATACCCAGCATTGAAATGGTATAATCAGCCCATGATTGGCGCAGAATGGTTATTCTTAGGTAAAGGCATTGGTGCCAGCAACCAGTTTGAAGCCGGTGGCTTTATCCGTTCTTCGGATGAGTTCGAATGGCCAAATATCCAGTATCACTTCCTGCCAGTGGCGATCAATTACAATGGGACCAATGCTATCCATGAGCACGGCTTCCAGGCCCATGTCGGTTCCATGCGTTCACCATCTCGTGGTCGGGTTCGCCTGAAATCCAAAGATCCGTTTGAACATCCAAGCATTCTGTTCAACTATATGAGCACTGAACAGGACTGGCGTGAATTCCGTGATGCCATCCGTATTACCCGTGAAATTATGCATCAGCCCGCCCTGGATCCATATCGTGGTGAAGAAATCAGTCCGGGCAAAAATCTGCAAACTGATGCAGAAATTGATGAATTTGTTCGTAATCATGCAGAAACAGCGTATCATCCGTCCTGTAGCTGTAAAATGGGTGAGGATGATATGGCAGTTGTCGATGGTTATGGGCGTGTGCATGAGATGCAAGGCCTGCGTGTTATCGATGCTTCAATTATGCCGCTTATTATTACAGGCAACCTCAATGCAACCACGATCATGATGGCTGAAAAGCTTGCAGATCATATCCGTGGCAAGCAGGCATTACCTGCTTCTACAGCGCCTTTCTACCGGGCCCCACGCGCTTAAGTCATGGCTATATTCCTGTTGCTTATTGCATCAAGGAATATAGCGAAATTTATTTTTACCCAAAGCTGGATAAGGCTGTAATCGGTTTCAGTGTTATCCATTCTTTGCTTAATATAATTTATATTTTATGAGAATTTTCAAACAAACAGTCCTTTTCGGCTGTGCTGCTGTTTCTAGTGTTTATTGTTTTGCAGATGATGCGGAAGCAAAAAAAATTGAAACCAGTGGAAACATCAGTGTAGTTTCTAAATACATCTCTCGTGGTCTGACCAATGCACCAGAAAATGATGACGTTGCTTTACAGGCAGCGCTGAATCTGGCTTATGGTAATTTTTATGTCGGTTACTGGGGCTCAACCTTAGGTTATTCCTACCCAGAACTGGAAGGCAAGAAATCACATCGCCGTGATAAAGTCGAACATGATTTTATCGTGGGCTATACCTATAGCAGTGAAAACTACGACTGGAATTTCTGGGATGCGACCTATTATTATCCGGGTGGCAGCCATACCACTTCAAATGAATTAGGTCTGAATGTAAGTCGTACACTAAACGACAAGACCAGTGTTACAGCGGGTGTATCGACCTATTTATATGATGTGGCCTATGCCAATCAGGGTGATACTTTTTATACCTTGGATTTAACCCATCAGATTAATGATAAGCTGGGTGCGCATGTCGGTGCAGCGGGTGGTTATTTTAATGATGAAGGCAAATATGAAGGTAATGAGCTGGGCAACACTACCAAACAGCATGCTTTCCGTTATGCAACTGCTGGATTGAGTTATGAAGTTGCGCCAAAGTTGACCTTGTCTGGTGATTATATCTTCGGTGGTTACGACCGTTTTGGTGATAAACAGCGCGATCTCGCTGTGTTTGGCATTGGTTATGACTTTTAATTTGGATCTTGATCTGATTTAAAAAATGCATTTCGCAGTCCATAAAATCCAGTCGGGAACAGCAAGTATCAATAAAAACAGCCTGTTCCCGGCTTAAAGCCAGATTTTCTGAATATTTAATTAACAGATATTTTGATAAATCTGCAGGAAATTCGAGCAAACATTATCAATTTCATAAAATGATTCTATAATAGCGCCCATTCTTACTCGAGCTTATCCTGAAACTAACTGGTTGAAGGTTTAACCCGGGTTATTTTTATTTTTGAGTCAAATTCTCCTCCGTGATTCGGCTTGTATATTCAGATTTAGCATCTTATCTGTCCGTGGTGGCACATAAGAATATTTAGGTATCCACATGGAAATTAAGGTCAATTATCTCGATAATCTTCGTCAGGAAGCCAAGTTCGATGACTTCACGGTAATCGCCGATCAGCCGATCCGCTATAAAGGTGATGGTTCTGCGCCAGGTCCATTTGATTATTTTCTGGCATCTTCTGCGTTGTGTGCAGCTTATTTTGTTAAAGTTTATTGTGCAGCGCGTGACATTCCAACCGACAATATCCGTCTGTCTCAAAACAATATCGTCGATCCTGAAAACCGCTACAAACAGATTTTTAAAATTCAGGTCGAGCTACCGGCTGATATCTCTGAAAAAGACCGTCAGGGGATTTTGCGTTCGATCGACCGTTGTACCGTCAAAAAAGTCATTCAAACCGGTCCTGAATTTGTCATAGAAGAAGTAGAAAGTATTGATGCTGATGCTCAGGCATTATTAATGCCTAATCTGGCTTCAGATAGCTTGACCTGTATTCCGGGTAAAGACTTACCACTCGAAGAAACTATTGCCAATATGTCTGCGATTCTGGCAGGCCTCGGCATGAAAATTGAAATTGCGTCTTGGCGTAACATTGTACCGAATGTCTGGTCACTACATATTCGTGATGCTCAGTCACCGATGTGCTTTACCAATGGTAAAGGTTCAACCAAAGAAAGTGCGCTGGCGTCTGCACTGGGTGAATTTATTGAACGCTTGAACTGTAACTTCTTCTATAATGATCAGTTCTGGGGTGAAGATATTGCTAATGCAGAATTTGTGCATTATCCGGATGAAAAATGGTTCCAGCCAGGTCCAAATGGTGAACTGCCAGCCGAAGTTTTAGATGAACATACCCGTGAAATTTATGATCCTGAAGATGAGTTACTAGGTACTCATCTGTATGACACCAACTCGGGCAATAAAGCACGCGGTATCTGTTCCTTACCATTCGTACGTCAGTCTGATGGTGAAACTGTATATTTCCCATCGAATCTGATTGAAAACCTGTACCTCAGTAATGGCATGAGCGCGGGCAATACCTTGGCTGAAGCTCAAGTGCAATGTCTGTCTGAAATTTTCGAACGTGCGGTTAAACGCGAAATTCTGGAAGGTGAACTGGCACTGCCGGATGTACCTGAACACGTATTGGCAAAATATCCGAAAATTGTTGAAGGCATTAAAGGCTTAGAAGAGCAAGGCTTCCCAGTGCTGGTCAAAGATGCTTCTTTAGGTGGCCAGTTCCCGGTGATGTGTGTGACCTTGATGAACCCGCGTACAGGTGGGGTCTTTGCCTCATTCGGTGCACATCCAAACTTTGAAGTCGCTTTAGAACGCAGTTTGACTGAGCTGTTACAAGGCCGTAGTTTTGAAGGCCTGAATGATCTGCCAAAACCAACCTTCAGTTCAAATGCAGTTACTGAACCGAATAACTTCGTTGAGCACTTTATTGATTCTAGTGGTGTAGTGTCTTGGCGTTTCTTCAGCGCGAAATCAGATTATGATTTTGTCGAGTGGGATTTCACCAATAATGGTCAAAACTCGAATGCGGATGAAGCTCAGGAATTATTCACGATTCTTGAAGACATGGGCCATGAAGTTTATATGGCGGTGTATCAGCATTTGGGTGCCACCGCTTGCCGTATTCTGGTACCGGGCTATTCGGAAATCTATCTGGTAGAAGATCTGGTTTGGGACAATACCAACAAGGCTTTGTTATATCGTGAAGATATCCTGAATCTGCATCGACTGGATGATGAACAACTGCAAGCATTGGTTGAGCGTCTGGAAGAAGCAGATGAGGATGACTATACCGAGATCAAAACCTTGATCGGTATCGAGTTCGATGAAAATACTGAATGGGGCCAGCTCACTATTCTTGAACTGAAACTTCTGATTTATGTGGCTTTGCAGCAATTTGAAGAAGCTAAAGATCTGGTTGAGCAGTTCCTGCAGTTTAATACCAATACCGTTGAACGTAGCCTGTTCTACCAGTGCATGAATGTCGTTCTGGAAGTCATGCTGGATGATGACATGGAACTGGAAGATTATGAGCACAACTTCCGCCGTATGTTTGGTGATGAACGTATGGATGCGGTGATGGGTTCAGTTGAGGGCACAGTTCGTTTCTATGGCCTGACTGAAACCAGTATGAAGCTTGAAGGTCTGGATCGTCATCTACGTTTAATTGACAGCTACAAGAAACTGCATGCAGCGCGTGCCAAGTTTGTAGCAGCGTAGTAAGTGAAGATGATTAGCTGACTTTGCTAGTCTTTAAATCTTTAAAAAAATAGCCCATCTTAGAATGGGCTATTTTTTATATTGCTCTAACATCTTAGGAGTAATTAAAAAAAGAAAAAATAAAGGGCGATCCTTGCCGCCCATTTAAATCTTAAATAACAGCTTAAATATTATTTAAAGTCAGGGAAATATTATTGACCATATGAATCAGGCGAGGACCGATTTCATTTTCCAGTTTTTCCTGATTAAGCAGGTAAGTTGGCGCACCGCAGTTAAAGGTCAGAATACCATGTTTAGGGTGAATCAATGGCACTGCAACAGAGTTCACATCTTTGGCCCAATCGCCGAGAGATAGGCAATAGCCATAATCCTGATAATCACGAATGGCACGTTCTAAATTACGCTTAATGGTTGGCCATTGATCTTCATTTCTTTTCTTGATCGCATCAAATAAATATTCACGTTCTTTAACTTCCATCGCAGCCAGGCAGGCACGACCCATCGCACTACTATGAATAGGCAGGGTAGAGCCAACTGGACGACGCATGGTCAAAGTAGACTCTGTGTGAACGACTTCCAGATAAATCATGCTCAGGCGATCACGGGTTGCCATTGCCACTGGCGCTTGCGCATAACGTGACATTTCTTCCATAAATGGATAAGCCTGTGTACGAGCCGAAATATTGCTTAGCGCCGCATAACCCAAAGCCAATACGCCAACATCCAATAGGTATTTGGTCGTATTGGGTAACTGTTTTAGATAACCTAAAGAAACCAGCGTGCTGGTGATCCGGGCAACAGTCGGTTTTGGCAGATTAGTCAGTTGTGCAATTTCCTGGTTGCCCAGTAATTGATTCGTTGCAGAAAAACATCTCAGGATTTCTAAACCACGTGCAATAGACGCGATAAATTGCGGGTTATTTTCTCTATGAATATGTGAAATCGGATCTAAACGGATCTCATCAAAATTAGGTATTTCGCCAGTTTTATTTTTTGTCATGGTCAGAGCAATTAAAGGTAAATTAATAAATATGATAGCAATTAAATTTCACGATACAAAATAAAACACTTCTATTAATGATAAAAATAAATAAAAAAGTGCTCATTTTATCTGTATTTAAGTCAATTAGCGCTATTCAGCTAAAAACGATGCAGAATTTACAGGTTTTTGAGACCTGTAATGATCTTTAAGTATCTTTAGAAAATTTAAAGTTCGCCAGATAAAATTTCAGGAAAATGGAGCCAATCAAAACTAGAATCATCAGCACGATTTAATTGAAACATTCTTATCTCGCTGCGCTTTTATAGAATCAATTATGATCTGATTCAGATCATCTAACTCTTTTCTAAATCTACTAACAATCTAAAAAATTTCGCATTGTGAAATAAAATTCTAACTATAATTTTTAATTAAAGCTAGAAAAATTTGCTTTTTTGCTTAAAAAATAAAATTTTTAATAATTTTTCTTGCTCAAAATGAATTTTTATGATTATTTATTTCGTATTACGAAACTAAAATTAAAGGGTAAAGGAATTTACCCAGATGAACTAAATAACATGGAGATCCCTATGATTCGCGATCCGGAAATGCTTGAGCAACTTCTTTCGACTATTCGTAACTTTGTCAAAAATGAACTAGTCCCTTTAGAACATGAAGTTGAAGAAAGCAACGCGATTCCTGAGCGTATTGTCGAGCAGATGAAAGAATTGGGTCTGTTTGGCCTAACCATTCCAGAGGAATACGGCGGTTTAGGTATCACCATGGAAGAGGAAATTCTGGTCGCAATGGAATTAGGCCGTACATCGGCTGCATTCCGTTCTTTGATCGGGACCAATAACGGGATCGGTTCAAGCGGGATCGTGATTGACGGTACAGAAGAGCAAAAACAGAAATACCTGCCACGTTATGCGACTGGTGAAATCATTGGTTCATTCTGTTTAACTGAGCCAGATTCAGGTTCAGATGCAGCATCTTTAAAAACCAGCGCGGTTAAAGATGGCGATTACTATATTTTAAACGGTACCAAACGTTTTATTACCAATGCACCGCGTGCAACAACATTTACGGTGATGGCGCGTACCAATCCTGATATCAAAGGTGCAAGCGGCATTTCTGCATTCCTGGTAGAAGCGAATACACCGGGCCTAAGTCTGGGCAAAATTGATAAAAAAATGGGTCAACACGGTTCATACACTTGTGACGTGATTTTTGACAACTGTAAAGTTCATAAAGATCAGTTGATCGGTGGTGTTGAAGGCATTGGCTTTAAAACTGCAATGCGTGTCCTGGATAAAGGCCGTCTGCACATTGCTGGCTATAGCGTAGGTATGGCAGAGCGTATGCTGGAAGATGCTTTAAATTATGCAGTGGAACGTAAGCAGTTCGGTCAACCGATTGCGAATTTCCAGCTCATCCAAGGCATGCTGGCAGACTCTAAAGCTGAGATTTATGCGGCGAAATGTATGGTTCTAGATGCTGCTCGTCTGCGTGACGAAGGCAAGAATGTGACCACTGAATCTTCATGCGCGAAAATGTTTGCGACTGAAATGTGTGGCCGTGTAGCGGATCGCTGTCTGCAAATTCATGGTGGCGCAGGCTATATCAGTGAATATTCAATTGAACGTTTCTACCGTGATGTGCGTTTGTTCCGTCTGTATGAAGGTACTACTCAAATCCAGCAAATCATCATTGCACGTGAAATGATTAAACAAGCAACCGCTTAAGCAGCAAATTTTAGAATATTGGAAATATTAAAATGAGCACAAGAATTAGATTTGACTGGCAAGACCCATTTTTACTGGAACAGCAACTGACTGAAGAAGAACGCATGATCCGTGACAGCGCACATGCGTACTGTCAGGACAAGCTGATGCCACGCGTATTAGAGCAGTTCCGTCATGAAAAAACTGATCCAACCATTTTCCGTGAAATGGGTGAACTCGGTTTGCTTGGTCCAACCATTCCAGAGCAATACGGCGGTGCAGGTTTAAATTATGTCAGCTATGGTCTGATTGCTCGTGAAGTAGAGCGTGTAGATTCGGGTTACCGTTCTATGGCCAGCGTACAAAGCTCGCTAGTGATGGTGCCAATCAATGAATTTGGGTCTGAAGAACAGAAACAGAAATATTTACCGAAGCTGGCGACCGGTGAATATATCGGCTGTTTCGGCCTGACTGAACCAGATCACGGTTCTGATCCGGGTAGCATGATTACTCGTGCAAAAAAGGTGGATGGTGGTTACCGTCTGACTGGCGCGAAAATGTGGATTACCAACAGTCCGATTGCGGATGTCTTTGTGGTTTGGGCAAAAGAAGTGTCTCCTGAAGGCAATGTCGGTGACATTCGTGGCTTTATTTTAGAAAAAGGCTGGGAAGGGCTTTCTGCACCAGCGATTCACGGTAAGGTAGGTCTGCGTGCTTCGATCACTGGTGAAATCGTGATGGACAATGTTTTCGTTCCAGAAGAAAACGCGTTCCCGGAAATTCGTGGTCTAAAAGGTCCATTTACCTGTCTGAATAGTGCCCGTTACGGTATTGCTTGGGGTGCGATGGGCGCAGCTGAATTCTGCTGGCACACTGCTCACCAGTACACCATGGACCGTAAACAGTTCGGTCGTCCATTGGCTGCGAATCAGCTGATCCAGAAAAAACTGGCAGACATGCAAACTGAAATTGCGTTGGGTCTGCAAGTAGCATTACGTTTTGGCCGTATGAAAGACGAAGGCATTGCATCAGTCGAAGGTACTTCACTGATCAAACGTAATAACTGTGGTAAAGCTTTAGACATTGCCCGTTTAGCGCGTGACATGATGGGCGGGAACGGGATTTCTGATGAATTTGGTGTGGCACGTCATCTGGTAAACCTGGAAGTGGTCAATACTTATGAAGGTACCCATGATGTACATGCCCTAATTCTAGGTCGTGCTCAAACAGGTATTGCTGCATTCTCCAACTAAATGCAGATCAACTTCTAGCCAGCATTGCTGGCTAGTTTGTTTTGGCTGACTTTAATTAAAGTCAGCCAATCCAGTTCTGGGATGGATTTTAAAAATCTAGTCAGATTCAGAATTAAAGATCAATTCAACATTCTATGTTTCATTTAATTAATTAGGTGAACCATAAACTTCTAAAGGGCACAGGAGTGCCAGCAAAGTGTAAAGGACATTATGAATACGCTTAATTCACAACAAAACCTTCTACCAGAAGAAAATATGCCTAAGAAAAAGGTCTGGATTCTGGCTTTTATCTTTTCATTTTTAGCGTTATTGGTAGATGGTGCAGATCTTGCACTATTAGCCTACAGTCTAACCAGCCTCAAACAAGAATTTTCTTTAAGTAGTATTCAGGCAGGTGCACTCGGTAGCTGGACACTTGCTGGTATGGCCATTGGTGGCTTTTTTGGTGGCTGGGCTTGTGACCGCTTCGGACGAGTGCGGGTGATTGTTGTTGCGATCGCTTTATTCTCTTCATTAACCTTCTGGCTGGGCTTCACTCAAAGCTATGAAGAATTTAAGTGGTTGCGATTCTTTTCAGCAATTGGCTTGGGTGCCCTCTATATTGCCTGTAATACTCTAATGGCAGAATATGTGCCAACAAAATATCGTTCTACAGTACTTGCTGCCTTAATGACAGGTTGGACACTTGGTTCAGTCGTTGCCACTGTACTTGCAGGATGGCTGCTTCCAGAGCTAGGCTGGCGTTATCTTTACTATATTGCCATTGTTCCGATTGTTCTTGCGATTGGCATGTTCTTCCTGGTACCAGAACCACAAGCTTGGTTAAAGGCACGTCAAGAAAGATTGGCCGCCAAAGCCAGCGGCATAGTGCAGGAAAAACCGAAGAATACGTTTAAAATGATCTTTGCCGATGCGTTAAGCCGTCGCATGTTCATCCTCTGGTCATTCAGTACTGCATTTTTACAGTTTGGTTATTACGGTGTAAGTAACTGGTTACCGGCTTATCTGGAATCAGACTTAGGTATCAAATTTAAAGAAATGACTACCTATATGATTGGGACCTTCCTGATCATGATGTGTACCAAAGTGATCGCGGGCATTATTGCGGATAAAATTGGTCGTCGTGCTGTATTTGCTTTCGGTACCATGGGCACCGCAATCTTTATTCCTATCATTGTCTTTGGTAACACACCGGACAATATCTTATGGCTGATGCTGTTTTTCGGATTCCTTTACGGTATTCCATATGGCATTAACGCAACTTATATGACCGAAAGTTTCTCTACCAAAGTCCGTGGTACGGCTACAGGTGGCGCTTATAACATTGGCCGTCTAGGCGCAGTATTGGCACCTTTAACCATCGGTTATTTTGCGCAAGGTGGCTCAATTGGTACAGGTCTACTCATCATGAGTGTGGCTTATTTTATTTGTGGCCTGATCCCGGCAATTTTCATTAAAAACCGTTTATTTGACCCACAAAAAGCTGACTAATTGATTAATCAAACATTTATAAAGACAGGAAGATGCTAGGAAGCAATTAAATGAATAAAATCACACAGGATATCGAAACCATACTGAAGCAGATTCCAGATGGTGCACATATTATGACCAGTGGCTTCGGTCTGGCAGGACAGCCAATCGAACTGATTGAAGCTTTGATTGATATTGGTCCTAAAGATCTGACTATTATTAATAATAATGCAGCTTCTGGTGACCGTGGTCTAACCAACCTGTTATTGTCAGGACTGGTGAAAAAAATGATCTGTTCATTTCCTCGTGCCAATAATTCCAAGGTTTTTGAAGAGCTGTATAAAGCTGGAAAGGTTGAACTAGAGTTGGTACCACAAGGCAACTTGGCTTGCCGTATTCAGGCAGCGGGTGCAGGTCTGGGCGCTATTTTTACGCCTACAGGTTACGGCACCAAGATTGCTGAAGGCAAAGAAACCCGCCATATCAATGGCAAGGACTATGTGCTGGAATATCCAATTCATGCAGACTATGCCTTGGTTTATGGCAATCAGGCTGATCAATGGGGCAATTTAACCTACCGTAAAGCAGCGCGAAACTTTGGCCCGTTAATGGCAAAAGCAGCCAAAACCACGATTGCCCAAGTGCATGAAATTGTGGAGCTAGGACAGCTTGATCCAGAGATTATCGTGACGCCGGGTATTTTTGTGCAGCATGTGGTGAAGGTAGGAGATATCAAATAATGACAATTCAAAAACGTACACGCGAACAGATTGTAGAAAAAGTTGCACAGGATATTCCGACCGGTTCTTATGTGAATTTAGGCATTGGCTTACCAACACGCGTTGCCGGTTATTTAAAGCCTGAGCAAGATATTGTCTTGCATTCCGAAAATGGCGTTCTGGGTTTTACCGCTTTAACTGATCCTGATCAAGCTGATGATGATCTGATTAATGCCGGTAAAGAACTGGTGAGTATGCTGGATGGCGGCAGTTTTATGAATTCTGCAGATTCCTTCGATATTATGCGTGGCGGCCATTTAGATTTCTGTATTATGGGCGCCTTTCAGGTTGCTGTGAACGGTGATCTCGCTAACTGGCATACCGGTGCACTGGATGCGGTTCCAGCGGTGGGTGGGGCGATGGATCTGGCGGTTGGTGCTCGCTGTGTCTATGTTTGCATGGAACATGTCACAAAAAATGGCGAACCACGAATTGTGGAAGAGCTGACTTATCCAATTACTGGTAAAAACTGCGTTGACCGTATTTATACCGATTTGTGTATTATTGAACTCAAAGATAATCAGGCTTGGGTGCTAGAAATGGTCGATGGCTTGAGTTTTGAGGAACTTCAGCAACAGACAGGTTGCAAGTTGCTCGATGGCCGTGCAGCTGCACAGTTAAAAGCATCCGTATAATAAGCTAAATCATTTAAATATGGTTAAAAATCGCAGCTTAGGCTGCGATTTTTTATACGCTGTATATTTATGCGTTTAGTTGCGTATTCTAAAAGCGGACATTTCTATTTTTAGCTTACAACTAAATTTTGCATAATCGCCATTATGTTAAATGAGCTAGAAATTTTTAGGCAAAGCTTATTACAAAATCAATAATTAATAAGATACATCCAATTTTCCCTAGTGTATGAGCAAAGATCCCAACTGGTGAGAGAGATAGAAATTTATCTTTGGAAAAGAAATTTCTTAACGTTACTTCAGCTGTGAGTTGTTCATAAGTCATTAGAACGCCCATTTCAATACATACTAGAAATAACCCGATATTTCCTAAATATGCACTAATTTCTGTTTTACCATCTACAATATCCGAATAAATTTGGAATAAAGAGAATGCTGCAAATCCAAAACAGAAATACTTGAAATATGATTGCATCTTCATTCGGTTTTATTCAAAAGATTAAGTGCCATCAATCTAATGTATTTGTACAAGAAGTAATAGATATACCTGGAACAAGAGAAAACATTTCTTAGCAACTACAAGGCTAAAAATTCTAAACTTTCATTAGAAGAGATCATGTAACAAATGGCATATTATTTAAGAAATTTATTAGGCTCATTTGTAGGTTTAGTAGCTTTAACTGGTGCTGTATTAACACTGTTTGCATATAGCTCTGGGCCTTATATGACCCTAGGTATTATCTGCGGAATCATTCTTATGATATTAGGATTAACGCTCATTGGTTATATCAATGCAGCTACCGCACTGCAAAGTAAGACTCAACAAACCTTATACTTACATTCCGTATTAGTGATCTTGCTCTTCGCTACAGACTCAATTTTTGGCAATTTAGACTTATTGTTTACTATTTTAAGAAACATAGGCTTCTTTGTAATACTCCAATTTGGAGTCTATCTTTATGTAAAAAAGCGACAAATGAGCTTTAAAGAATTTCTAAAATTAACATAGATAATGTGTCATGTACTGCGCACCCAATCTTATATTCTATGAGTGCACAAGGTATGAGTTTAGATTGATTATGACTGGGACTGGATATTGACCAGATTGCGTTCTCGGCTTAGGTCGTAACGGTTAATACTAAAGATCAGCAAGGCAAAGACAAAGCCTAATGCAACGCATGCTGACCAGCCATACATTTTCCATAGGTTTAGCGATAGAAATGCACCGATCCCGGCACCTGAAAAATAACAGGTCATATAAATGGCATTAATACGGGAACGGGCCTGCACTGAGATCCGATATACCAGATTCTGATTTAAAACATGTAGCGAAGAAATCCCAAAATAGGCAGGAATTAATCCAATGATATATACCCATAAATAGCTTTGCGCAAAAAACAAGGGAATCCAGGCCAGAATTAAACCTGTGGTAGCGAGTTGTGCGACCCATTTTTCCCGATGTCGACCAATCATTTTACCGGTCCATTGTGATGACCAGATGCCGACTATACCAACGATGCCCATTAACCCAATCTGGAAATCATTAAAATGATAGGGGGCTTCCGCCAGTACAAAAGTCATGGTGGTAAAAATAATACTCAGCATACCAAAGCCCAAACCACCAATGATGCTGCGTCGAATCAGCATCGGTTCGGTTTTGGCAAAGGTAAATAGTGAGCGATAAATCTGCAAGATGCTCATTTGTAGCTGGCTTTTCGCTTTAGGTAACTGATACCACATGGCGATGCTGAGCAAGAGAATAGAACAGCCACTCAATAGGTAAACGGCATGCCAGGACCATAAGGTAGAAATCAGTCCTGATACAGTTCGGGCAAATAGAATACCGACTAGAACACCACTCATCAGCAGACCGACCACTTCAGCACTTTTTTCTCGTTGAGACAGGTTAGCGGCAAAAGGAATCAGAATCTGGGTGGTAATCGAACAGAAAGAGGCGAGCAGGGTAAAACCATACAGCATATGCAGATTAGTACTGGCAGAAAGCCCGATCAATGCCAGACCGGTACATAGCATGAGGCTACAAATGTAGAGACGTTTTTCAAATAAATCGCCTAGAGGCACAAACAAAAATAACCCGGTGGCATAGCCAATCTGGGTTAAAACCACAGTCCAGCCAGACTGAGCTACACTGATTTGCAGATCCTCTGCGATAGAATAAATCAAGGGCTGGTTAAAATAGTTACAACCTGCGCAGAGTGCGCAGGTCATTGCCATCATGAACATGAAACGGCGTGAAATTTGCCCTTGGGCTGACATCCTTGTCTCCTGAAGCTTTAAAAACTATAGTTGGCAGAGAGGTTGATACGTGAAACATCCGCTTCTCTATTATCAAAAGTTTCACGTTTACCGTGATGGTACTCTGCACCGAGATTAATCTTTGGAACAGGAGAGTAGATCACGTTTGCTACATAGTCAGTTAAACGTTTATTGGTCTTAGGATTCGCGCGTGCATAGTCGCTGGAATCATCAAAATCAACAACGCTGGCATTGATGCTACTACGTAGTTTCGGCGTGAATTTATGCGTAAAGCCGATACTTAAACTATTAAACTCATTGAGCAAAAGTTCATTATTGATTGGATCAACTGAGTAATCTCCACCCCAGGCAGCACCGTCGGTGGTTGAACCTTGAGTCAAGAAAGCTGCAATACGCTGGTCGCCGACCATATGGAAATAGTTACCTTGGATCGAGTTCTGATCATTAAAACGGTAACGTCCACCAAGGCCTACACCCCAACCAACTTTTTCAATATCACCTGTATCAGTTTGTGCCTGCTTTTGATTGACAAAGCCTTGAGCCAATAAATGCAGCGGACCTGATTGATGAACATATTTAGTGGTTAAAGCAGGCAAGGCAGAAGAGCGATCGCCACCGGCCATATACTCCAGACCTACATTCCAGGTATTTTCCGGATCAAGTTTGAAAGCATAGCTGACTTGAGGCGTACGTAGGACTGATCCACCCAGCAATAAACTGTAGTCGACAGCTTCAGTACTAATTTCCGGTGTCGACATCAATGACCAGGCCTGACCAAAAGTCCAGTTATAGTATTTTAAATGTGCATGACGAATACGTAGTCCACCATCGCCTTTACCATTATTGGTCCAGAAGTCAGCTTCTAAACGTGCAGAAACATTCGGGTTTCCACCCAAGTCTTTCGCCAGGAAACCAATTCGGCTGGCAGCTGCAGTAAAATCTGAACGGGTAGAGTCAGGTTCAGTGAAAGGCACTTTATTAATCTGGTTAATGGTACGGCCACGAGCTTCAGTGGTACTTTTGAAATCGACTGCGCCATCAAAGCGGATCAAGCCATAAACATCGACATTATCCACCATCGAACTCAAAGTTTTAGAGTCTTGCGCTTTGGCTTCTTCCTGCTGGTTCTTTAACGCAAGTTGTGCAGCCTTTTGCTGTTCCAGTTCAGCCTGGATTTGCTTTAACTGTGATTCTAAAAACTGCATCCGGTCTTCAGACGCTTCTGCTGAAAATGCCTGTGCTGAAGCAATACCACATAATGTCGCTAAAACTAATTTTTTCATTTCTTAATCCCTAAAGAAATTTTCTGATATCTAAAAAGGAAAATCTTTCCTTGTCATTGCTCTCATTGCTAAATGCAGAGATGCTGACTTTTGAATGATGAATACGATTCTCGTTCAACCAAGAAACATCCTGTTCAGGTCAAAGGGTATGTATTCGATATTTAAAGTCATAAAAATATGGATGAAGGAGGGCAGTAAATTTACCACCCTCTTGAGTTAAAAGTTATTCAGCTTTTTGTGGATCGTATAAACGGTCCTTAATAAACAGGGCAGGAATCAAACCGCATAGGAAGTAAGCTGCACCCATCACCAATAGACCCGTACCGATCGAACCATTCATCGCAAGATAACCAATGGTAATTGGAGCGAAGATTGCACCGATACGACCAATATTGAACGCACCGCCAACTGCTGTACCACGAACTCCAGTTGGGAAACTTTCAGTTAGATAGGTTGCATTAATCGCATATGGAATACCGTACAGGAAGCCGAAGATCAGCATCAGTACACCAATGTTATCGGCATTGTGCATATACACGACAACAGGAATAAATAGCGCTGTTCCCATGGTGCCGAAAGCAAACACAATACGGCGACCAATTTTATCAGCCACATAACCTGCAATGATTTTGGCAAACATCATGGTAATAAAGGTACCTACCATGTATAACGCCATTTCCTTGAATTTAATGCCCAATTCAGCTTCAAGATAACTTGGTAACCAGTTACTTACACCGAAATAACCGAATAGCAGGAAACAAGAGCTGAAAGACCATAAGATGAACATCTTGCCATGGGTCTTATCTTTAAGAATGGTGATATATGGATTGCCTTTTTTGGCATCATTATCCACGATCTGACCAGTTCTTTTCATTTCACGGACACGTTTCCATGACTCTGGCTCTGGTACCATGAAGTGCATCAAAATACCCAAAGCTAATGGGGCAATTGTCACCCAGTACAGCATACGCCAGCCGAATTCAGGAATAATCCAGCCAGAAAGCATGGTAATCACCAATGAACCTAAAGTGAAACCAGTCATTAATGTTGCCAATACTGTAGTACGGTATTTGGTCGGTACGTATTCTGACATCAGGGTATTACAGGCAATATATAAACAGCCTAAACCTAAGCACGAAAGGGTACGTAAAATCGCAAACTCTTGATAAGACTGGGAAAAACCTGAATAGGCAGACAAAATTGAGAAGGAAATAGTGGCCAATACGATGACACGTACGCGACCGAATTTGTCACAGGCCCATCCGCCAATAAAGCCACCGATCCCCATACCCAAAAGAGAATAACTTCCCAAGGCACCGGCCTGTACAGAAGTTAGCCCCCATTCTGCTTTCAAACTGGTCAAGCTGAAAGCCAGAATACCAATGTCTGCACCGTCACATAGTAAAATCAAAAAAGCGAAGACAAAGGCCGTCATCCACAGGCGTTTAGGTGCCTGCTTAACGGTGTCGTCGGAGGAGACCCCCGTTTTAGTTTCCTCAGCTACGATGGTATCGCTTGTCATTCTTATATCCTCTATATATTAAAGTAGCATTCCTCTGCTACCGCTAAATCCATTTTCTTCCTCACGGAAAAGCATTTTCCTCATCTAAGGTCTAAGCGTCTGTGCGCATTCGCCCTGTTATGATCAGGCTGGATCTGATTTTTCCGTTTCACCTTGAGTGAAAAATCACTGAACAACGTAGTATCCTTATGACGGAAATTAATTTTTTTATTTTGTATTGTGGTTAATATTTACATAAATGAATAACCAAAATTCGAATTAAATAATTAATTCCGTATTGCGAAATCAATTAATCATAAAATAGCCAACTGAACAAGAGTTTTTACTCTAATTTTTATTAAAAAATAACTTTTTTGAGTTTTTGAGAGAAAAAATCTTGATTTATGGGTCTAGAAACCGTAGTTTTATATAAAATAAAATTTCGCTATACAAAATAAATGGAGATTTTTGATGGAACAGGTAGTTCAAGTAGAGCAAATTTCGACACATGTGGCGATGGTCAAGATCCATCGTCCAGAAGCTAAAAATGCCCTGAATACAGAAGTGCGTCAGAAACTGGCTGCGGCTTTTCTGCAATTGAATGACGATGAAAATATCCGTGCCATTATTCTCACTGGCGGTGAAACTGACTTCGCTGCAGGCGCTGACCTTAAAGAACTGGCAAATGCTGAAACGATCCAGATGATGCAGCGTCGTACCGAACGTTACTGGCAAGCGATTGCACAATGTTCAAAACCAGTGATTGCAGCAGTAAACGGTTATGCATTGGGCGGCGGTTGTGAACTGGCAATGCATGCGGACATTATCATTGCTGGAAAAAGTGCCCAGTTCGGTCAGCCTGAAGTCAAAGTAGGGGTAATGCCGGGTGCTGGTGGTACACAGCGTTTATTCCGTGCCGTGGGTAAATTTCATGCAATGCGCATCATTATGACGGGTTGTCTGGTTCCTGCACCAGAAGCGTATCAGATTGGTCTGGTGTCTCAAGTAACTGAAGACAGCGAAACCCTTGCAACAGCAATCAAAATGGCTGAAGGTTTGGCAAAAATGCCGCCAATTGCGCTTGAACAAATCAAGGAAGTGGCTTTACTGGCTGAAGATGTGCCACTCAATGCCGGCTTAATGCTGGAACGTAAATCCTTCCAGATGCTGTTTTCTTCAGAAGATCAAAAAGAAGGTATGCAAGCCTTTATCGAAAAACGTAAACCAAATTATCAGGGACGATAAGCATGAGCATTCAAATTCAGAAAATCGGTATTATTGGCGTAGGTACCATGGGTGCGGGCATTGCCCAAATCGCGATTCAGTCCGGTCATGATGTGGTGTTGTTTGATGCCAAAGCGGGTGCTGCTGAACAGGCACAGGAAAAGCTGGCTAAAACATTAAATACCCTGGCTGATAAAGGTAAATTCAGCCATGAAAAAGCTGCTGAAGATCTTGCTCATTTATCGATTGCTCATCAGATCGAAGACCTGAAAGATTGCGATTTAATCGTTGAAGCGATTATTGAAAATCTGGAAATCAAACAAAAGCTGATGCAGCAACTTGAAGGCATTGTGAAACCTGAAGCGATTCTGGCATCCAATACATCTTCACTATCCATTAGTGCGATTGCTGCCAATTGCAGCCAGCCGGAACGCGTTGCCGGTTATCACTTCTTTAACCCGGTTCCACTGATGAAAGTGGTTGAGGTCATTGAAGGTTTTAATACCCGTGCTGATATTGTGGATGCACTTACTCAGCTGTCGACCAAGATGGGACATCGCCCGGTAAAAGCTAAAGACACTCCAGGATTTATCATTAACCATGCAGGTCGTGCCTTTGGTAGCGAAGCCTATGCAATTCTGAATGAAAATGTCACTCCATTTTATGAAATTGATCGCATCTACCGTGACGGGATCGGTTTCAAGATGGGGCCATTCGAGTTAGGCGATCTGACCGGGATGGATGTATCTCATCCAGTGAGCGAATCGATCTATCACCAATATTATGAAGAAGCGCGTTACCGCCCAAGCGTGATTACCCGCCAGCGTTTTATTGCTAAACAGCTAGGTCGTAAAACTGGTAAAGGTTTTTATGATTACACTTCAGGTAGCAAAGTAGGTGATGTGGCTCCAACATTGGTTGAAAAGCTGGATCAATATCCATCGGTTTGGTTAGGTACAGAATATAGCGAAGACCGTCAGGCGCTTGAGCAATATCTGCAGCAGTTCAACATCCAGATCGAGCAGACTGAAACACCTTCAGCAGATGTTTTAATTCTGATTGCGACTTATGGTGAAGATGCAACTTCAGCCGCAGTCCGCTATCAGGTGTCTCCGCAGCAAGTAGTCTGTATTGATCTGCTTTACGGTCTGAATAAACACCGTACTTTAATGCCAACGTTTGTGACCAAAGCTGAACTGGTAACCGCAGCACAATCGATTTTCAATCTGGATGGTGTGACTGCGAGCACAATTCAGGAAAGCGTCGGCTTTGTGGCTCAGCGTGCTTTGGCCATGATCGTGAATCTTGGCTGTGATATTGCCCAGCAAGGTGTTGCCACTGTAGAAGACATTAATATTGCCGTGAAATTAGGCCTTGGTTATCCATACGGCCCAATTGAATGGGGCGATGTATTAGGTGCTGAAAAAATTCTGAAAATTTTAGACCGCATGACTGCGATTACTCGTGACCAGCGTTACCGCCCAAGTCCTTGGTTGCGCCGCCGCGTTCAGCTCGGTTTACCTCTTGTTCATACTACACATTAATTAAAAAGTTAAAGGAATAACACTCATGTTAAATGCCTATATTTATGATGGTTTACGTTCACCAATCGGTCGCCACGCAGGAAGCCTGGCAACTGTACGTCCAGATGATCTGGCAGCAACAGTCATTAAAAATCTGCTAGAAAAAACCAGTATTCCAGCAGCGGACGTAGAAGATGTGATCTTTGGTAGCACGAACCAAGCCGGTGAAGACAGCCGTAATGTGGCTCGATTTGCAGCATTGCTTGCTGGTATGCCAGTGACAGTTCCAGGTCAAACAGTGAACCGTCTATGTGCGTCGGGCCTGGGTGCTGTGATCGATTCAGCACGTGCCATTACCGCAGGTGAAGGCGAACTGTATATTGCAGGTGGTGTAGAAAGCATGACGCGTGCACCGTTTGTAATGGGTAAAGCTGAAAGCGCGTATTCACGTGATGCCAAAATCTATGACACCACGATTGGTACACGTTTCCCGAACCGTAAATTCACCGATCAGTTTGGCGCGCACAGCATGCCAGAAACAGGTGATAACGTCGCTGAAGAGTTTGGCATTACGCGTGAACAGGCAGATACTTTTGCTGCTGCATCACAAGCGAAATATCAAGCTGCAAAAGAAGCAGGTTTCTTTGAAGGTGAAATTACCCCGATTGAAGTTTCACAAGGGCGTAAATTGCCGCCTAAATTAGTGACTGAAGATGAACATCCACGTCCATCTTCGACATTTGAAGCATTATCCAAGTTAAAACCGCTTTTCGAAGGTGGTGTTGTGACTGCAGGTAATGCATCAGGTATCAATGACGGCGCTGCAGCACTGATTATCGGCAGTGAAAAAGTTCAGGAACAGTATGGCTTAAAACCTTTAGCTCGTATTCTGTCTTCTGCAGCCGCTGGCATTGAGCCACGCATCATGGGTGCGGGCCCAATTGAAGCAATCAAAAAAGCTGTAAAACGTGCAGGTTTGACGCTAGATGATATGGACATTATCGAGATCAATGAAGCATTTGCCAGCCAGGTGTTATCTTGCCTGAAAGGTCTGGATGTGGCTTTTGATGATCCGCGTGTCAACCCAAATGGTGGTGGCATTGCGATTGGCCATCCACTAGGCTGTTCAGGTGCGCGTTTGGCTTTAACTGTTGCGCGTCAATTACAGCGTACTGGTAAAAAATATGCCGTGATCAGCCTGTGTATCGGTCTGGGTCAAGGCCTGGCGATGGTGATTGAAAACCCTGAAGCTGCATAACAGCTTTAGTTATCGTATTAATGCCATGTATAGATGATATGCATGGCATTTTTTATTGGGCTATTTATATAGAAATACAAATCCCTGCAAATGCAGGGAATGTTTAAATCAGCGTAAGGATTATTTACGGCCAGTAACCAATAAAGTTGCTGAACCGAAAGCATAAAGTTTACCGTCTTTATCTACAATTCGGCCTTCTGAAGTCAACACATTGCGTCCAATCCGGATCACTTCGCCAATCGCAGTATAAGTTTCGCTATTTTTCATGGCTTTGAGCATTTTGACATTCAGGTCAATAGTGGAAAAACTCACGCCCGCATCAACTGTAGTATGAACTGCTGCACCGGTTACGCTGTCTAGAACCGTGGCGCAGAATCCACCATGAATGCCGCCTTGCAGGTTGAAATGACGTTCATCTGGATAAACTTCATATTCCACATAGTTTTCACGGACTACACTGAGTTTCATGGGAATGAGTTGTCCCATCGCTGAGCCAGGTAATTCGCCATTTTTAATTGCAGTTAGATATTCAAGTCCATTCATTTGAGCTGTAGTCATATAACTTCCCTTTAATAAAATATTTCGCTTTATGAAATAATATTCTGTTTTTCTAAAATTATGATATAACAGATAGTGATCGAAATGCTATATTTTTCCAGGATGGAATGATGACAATAAAAAATCTCGTCACAGATGCTGAATGGCAGGCACGCTGTGAACTGGCTGCGCTTTATCGCATTATTGCGCATTATCGGATGACTGACCTGATTGATACCCACATCAGCATAAGAGTCCCAGATCAACCAGACTGCTTTCTGATTAATCAATATGGTGTCGCATTTGAAAAAATGCGTGCCTCAACGCTGGTGAAGATTAATCATGAAGGGCAAGTGGTAGAAAGCTATGAACAAGACAAGCCGGTGAATATGGCAGGCTTTGTGATCCACTCTGCAATTCATGACGCGCATCCTCATCTGAACTGTGTCATTCATACGCATACCGCGGATGGAATTGCCGTCTCTGCTCAGAAACACGGGCTTCTTCCAATTTCCCAACACGCCATGAAATTTTATCAGCATGTGGCCTATCACGAATACGAAGGCGTTGCACTCTCAACAGATGAGCAGGAGCGCCTGATTCAGGACTTGGGCGACCATCGTGCCATGATTTTAAGAAATCATGGGCTATTAACGGCTGGGGAGACCATTGCACGGGCTTTTCATGAAATCTATTTCCTGGAGCGCGCCTGTCAGGCACAGGTGAAGGCCTTAAGCGGCGGTGCCGAGTTGCATTATCCAGCAGAAGAAGTCCGAATTAAAACAGCGAAGCAGTTCGCCAGTCCTCTCATTGAACCCATTTTACAGCGTGCCTGGCAGGCCGCTTTGTCCCTGATTGAGCATCAATATACGGAGTATGCATCATGATTGTTATTTCCAGTTCTGTACCAAATATTGAAGCCATTCTGGTCAAGTCTTTTCAAAAATATGCGCCAGCTGGTAGTTTCTGTACAGTTGACAGCCCTGAAGCTGAACAGGCAACCACGGTTGCTGCCTGGTTTCCAGATCTGGAAAAAGTGCAGCAGCTACCAAAGCTTGGCCTGATTCATTCGATTGCTGCTGGGGTAGAACATTTAAACTTAAATGCTGTACGCCCAGATCAAGCCGTTTGCCGGGTACTGGATCCACATCACCAAAAGGGCATGTTTGATTATCTGCTTTGGGGCGTGCTGTATTTTCAGCGTTATTTTGACCGCATGATCCAACAGCAAAAGCAGCAGCTGTGGAAGCAGTATCGCCAGAGCTATAGCCATCATATCCAGATCGGGATTATGGGACTGGGGCATATGGGCGGATACGTAGCAGAACGTTTCGCAGACATGGGCTATCAAGTCTCTGGTTGGTCGAATTCCCCAAAAGACATTAATCAAGTCAAAAGTTATGTGGGTCAAGAACAGCTTTCCGAGTTCCTGGCGCAAAGTCAGATTCTGATTAACCTGCTACCCCTTACCGAAGAGAATACTGGGATTCTTTCTGCTGAATTATTTCAGCAACTGCCTGAACAGTCGGCTTTGATTCATGTCGGGCGTGGCCAGCATTTAATCGAGCAGGATTTATTGGATGCGCTGGATTCTGGTCATCTGCGTGGTGCAATTGTCGATGTCTTTGAGCAGGAGCCGTTACCTGCGGACCATCCATTCTGGCAGCACGAAAAAATTGTGGTAACGCCACATGTCGCCTCACATGCGCCGATGTCTGTGGTGGTAGAGCAGATTCTGGAAAATGACCGTCGTTTAAATCAAGGGCTGGATTTGTGTCATCAGGTGGATGTCAATAAAGGCTATTAAGTGTAGGGATACAGACAAAAAAATAAGGAAATTGATGATGTGGGAAATGATTCAGACCCAGGTTCAGCAAGGCGTCGCGACTTTAAGTTTTAATCGGCCAGATTCACTGAACAGTTTTAACCGGCAAATGCATGAGGAAGTGCAGCAGGTGCTGAAAAGCTGGAATACAGACTCGGATATTCGGGTGATTGTGATTCGTGGTAATGGTCGGGCATTTTCAGCGGGACAGGATTTAAAAGAACGTGCCGGGCAGCTCGGTAGTGTGCCGTTGCCTCCCGAAGGCTCTCTAGCCAAATATTATAATCCTTTGATCAACCTGATTCGTAAAAGTCCCAAACCGGTGCTTGCGGCAGTAAATGGTGTGGCTGCCGGTGCAGGGGCCAATATCGCGCTGGCTTGCGATCTGGTTATTGCCAAGGAAAGTGCCAAATTTATTCAAGCCTTTTCTAAAATTGGCTTAATTCCTGATGCCGGCGGCACCTGGATGTTGCCGCGTTTGATCGGCTATGCACGTGCCATGGCACTGACTTTACTTGGTGAGCCTGTACATGCCAAAGAAGCGGCTGAAATGGGTATGGTCTGGAAAATGATCCCTGATGCAGAATTTGATGCTTATATCGATGAGCTTGCACAGCGACTGGCACGACAGCCGACCTATGCACTGGCCTTAACCAAACAGGCTTTGCAACGCAGTGCTGAAAATAGCATGGATCAGCAACTGGAGCTGGAACAAAACCTGCAATACTTGGCCTTAAGTAGCCAGGACTACAAAGAGGGTGTGCAGGCCTTTGTCGAAAAACGCCCTGCACAATTTACCGGACGCTAAGGAGAGCATTCATGAAAATTCAAACGCGTATCACCGAGCTTTTAGGCATTCGCTATCCGATTATTCAGGGCGGCATGATGTGGGTCGGTACCGCAGAAATGGCCAGTGCAGTCTCCAATGCGGGTGGTTTGGGAACGCTGACGGCATTGACACAACCCACACCTGAAGCGCTGACCAAGGAAATTGCACGTTGCCGTGAAATGACGGATCAGCCTTTTGCGGTCAATTTAACTTTATTACCCGCTGTAAACCCACCGCCGTATGCCGAATATCGTCAGGCCATTATTGAAAGTGGAATCAAGATTGTAGAAACGGCAGGTAACAAGCCACATGAACATATTGAGGCCTTTAAACAGCATGGCATCATTGTGATTCATAAATGTACCTCGGTCCGTCATGCACTTTCAGCACAAAGAATCGGTGCCGATGTAATCTCGATTGATGGTTTTGAATGTGCTGGTCACCCGGGTGAAGATGATATTCCCGGACTGATTCTGATTCCTGCAGCCGCTGATCAGCTTACCGTACCGATTGTTGCTAGTGGTGGTTTTGCCGATGGGCGTGGTCTGGTGGCAGCACTTGCTTTAGGTGCTGAAGGCATCAATATGGGGACACGTTTCTGTGCCACACAAGAAGCGCCGATCCATCCAAACATCAAGCAGTTTTATGTCGACAATGATGAAAGGGCAACGCATCTGCTTTACCGCCAGTTCAGAAATACTGCGCGTGTTGCGAAAAATGCGGTATCTGACCTCGTCGTTAAAATGGGGGAAGATCCAAATCTGGAATTTGAACAGATTCGCCCTTATGTCAGTGGCTTAAAAGGCAAGCTGGCTTTGGAAAATGGCGATGTAGATGCAGGCGTACTGACAGCAGGTCAAGTGATGGGGTTAATCCATGACATTCCAACCTGTCAAACGCTGATTGACAATATCATGCAAGAAGCAGAACAGATTGTTCAGCAACGTTTGGCTCAGTTTTTCCCGCGCTAGATCGATTTATTTTGATCATTTAATAAAAAGCCATTCATTACCGAATGGCTTTTTTATACCAAAGTTTTAATTTTTTAAATGTGATTTTTTATGTCATGACTAGATTTTATCCATGCACTTATATTATATTCGACCTAAAACATAATTTCGTATTATGAAATTAATTGTCATAAATATACAAATTAGAACTCATACAAGGGAATTACGATGAGAAATTATATTGCGCCATTAAAAGACATGAAGTTTGTCCTGAAAGATCTGCTCAATGTTGAACAGAAATACGAAGGCTATGCAAAGTTCGCAGACAAAGTTTCTATGGATATTATGGAACAATATCTGGAAGTCGCTGCTGATTTTTGCCAAAACGAACTTCTACCAATTAATGCGACAGGCGACCAGCAGGGCTGCCGTCTGCAAGATGGCGTCGTGACTACACCGGATGGTTTTAAAGCTGCTTATGACAAATATGTAGAACTTGGTTTTACCTCATTAACTGGTGATGAAAAATATGGTGGCCAAGGCTTCCCGACCTTATACCGTATTGCCATTTCAGAAATTATTACGGCGACTAACTGGTCTTGGGGTATGTACCCAGGCCTGTCACATGGTGCGATGCGTACCTTAGAGCATCACGGTAGCGACGAACAGAAACAGAAATTCCTGGTGCCTTTAATTGCAGGTCGCTGGACCGGAACTATGTGTTTAACTGAATCACATGCAGGTTCTGATTTAGGTCTGATCCGTACTAAGGCAGTGCCAAATAAAGATGGCAGTTATAGCATCAGCGGTGAGAAAATCTTTATTTCTGCAGGTGAGCATGACCTGGCGGAAAATATCGTGCATATCGTATTGGCACGTTTACCGGATGCACCAGCAGGTACTAAAGGTATTTCACTGTTTATCGTGCCTAAATACAATCTGGATGAAGCTGGAAATGTGGCTTCACGCAATGGCGTGGTGTGTAGCGCAATTGAACACAAGATGGGTATTCATGGCAATGCGACCTGTGTACTGAATTTTGATAATGCCAAAGGTTTCCTGATCGGGCCTGAAAACCGCGGCTTGAACTGCATGTTTACTTTTATGAACTCTGCGCGTATTGGTACAGCGATTCAAGGTTTGGCTGCAGCTGAATCTTCTTATCAAGGCGCATTGGCTTATGCCAAAGACCGTCTGGCCATGCGTTCACTTGAAGGTGCTAAAGAGCCAAACCTGCCTGCGGATCCAATTATCGTGCATCCGGCAGTGCGTAATATGCTACTGACTCAAAAGGTATTTGCAGAAGGTTCACGTGCCTTGGCTTATTATCTGGCAACGTATGCTGATATCGCTGAAGCAACGGATAATCCTGAAGAGAAGAAAGCTGCAGAAGACCGTCTGGCATTATTGACCCCAATTGCTAAAGCCTTAATGACCGAAACAGGTGTAGAAGCTGCCAAACACGGTATGCAGGTCTTTGGTGGACACGGCTATATTGCTGAACATGGCATGGAACAGATTGCCCGTGATGCACGTATTGCCAGTCTGTATGAAGGTACTACTGAAATTCAATCAATCGACTTGCTGGCGCGTAAAGTGCTAGGTTCAAAATTGGGTTTGCTCACTGCATTAACGGATGAGATTCAGGGCTTTGTTAAAGAGCATCAGCAACATGCCCAGTTTAACCAGCAGGTTGCACAAGTGAGCCAGCTGACTGAGCAATGGCTAGAATTAACCAAAACGATTCAGGCTCAGGCGCAACAGTCTGCCAATGAAATCGGTGCGGCATCTGTGGATTACCTATATTTCTCTGGTTATGTGGTGTCTTCGTATTTATGGCTGAAAATGGCGATTACGGCGCAGCAAAAAATTGAGGAAGGCAATACTGATCCGTTCTATGCAGCGAAGATCAAAACCGCGCAATTCTTCTTTGCCCGGATTCTGCCAAGAACTTCAACCCACATTGCCAATATTCAGGCGGGTGGTGAGAGCCTGTTCCTGCTGACTCCTGAAGAGTTTAAATTCGATTAATCCTTTTGCCCACGATCAATCTCTCGATCGTGGGTCTTTTTTTCTTACTACTTTTTTATCCTGCACAAAATTCAATATCGATGGGTACTTTTCAGTATTACATCGGCCATAAAACAACAAGATCAGGAGTCTATATGGATTTAGACACGATTACGCGACAATGTCCTTATGGTGATCAACACCTCACTTATCATGAAGTCGGACAGAAATCCTCATATCCCACCATCATTCTGATCCATGGTACGGGTGGAAATACGGACAAACATTTCAGCTATATTTTCCCCATGCTCGGTATCCATCAGCGGGTTTTATCGCTTGATTTGCATACTCCAGATAAAGCCGATCTGGCAGTGACTGATTTTAGTCAACAAGTTGAAGCACTGATCCAGCATGCAGTTGCAGAAGATGAAGCAATTACTGTGGTGGGTTATTCACTTGGTGCTGTGATTGCTGCACAAGTAGCTGCGAGTCTTAAACAGCGCGTGGCACGTTTGATTCTGTTAGCAGGTTGGGCAAAAACCAGCTCGGTGCAACAACTACGGACCACGATCTGGCAACAGCTATTTAACGATCAATCCGCAGCTTTACCGCATTTTGTGAATTATTGCCTGTATAGCGATGATTATTTGTCTGCACGTAGTGAACAGCAGGTGTTGGATCTGGCACGCTTCGTTAAGCCTTCTCAAGATGCAGCCAAACAGCGTGAACTGAATTATCGCATTGACATCACCGCCATTTTGCCGAACATCTCTGCGGAGACTTTGATCGTGGCTTGCCGTGAAGACCGGATGGTGCCTTTAGCGCAAGCAAAATTACTGTTTGCTTCGATTCAGAACAGCCGCTATATCGAAATAGCTTCAGGACATGCAATCCATATTGAAACGCCAGCGGAAGTGGTGCAACTGATCAACCAGTTTAGCCAGCATCCAGAACAGTATCCGGCGAATCAGAAAATCCAGCCCATGATGCCTTAAAAAAAGGAGAAAAATAATGCAAGCTCAAGGACAGCGCAGCAAGATTTTAATTGTAGGCAGCGGTTTTGGTGGATTAGGCATGGCGATCCGTCTTAAACAGCAGGGCATTCACGATTTTAAAATCATTGAACGTGCAGCAGAAGTGGGCGGAACATGGCGTGATAATACCTATCCCGGTGTCGCCTGTGATGTACCGTCACATTTATATTCTTTCTCGTTTATTAAAAATCCCAACTGGTCACGTGTCTTTCCGCAAGGGGCAGAAATTCAACGTTACTTAATTCAATGCTGTGATCAGGAAAATATCCGGCCACATATTGATTTTCATACTCAGCTCGAAAAAGCCAGCTGGAATACCGAAAAACGTATCTGGAATATTCAGACATCTAAAGGTTCTTATGAAGCAAATTTTTTAATTACAGCAACCGGGCATCTGGCAGATGAACATCTGCCACAAATTCCGGGACTAGAAGAATTTCAAGGTCAGGTCATGCATTCTGCACGTTGGAATCACGAAGTGAATCTGGATAATCAGCGTGTGGTTGTCGTGGGTTCAGGGGCTTCAGCTATCCAGCTTGTACCGGAAATTGCCAAAACAGCAAAAAGTCTGACCGTATTGCAACGCAGTGCGCCGTATATTTTACCGCGACCAGACCGGCCTTATTCTGAGTCAGAAAAACAGCTTTTCCGCAAAGAACCAGACAGCATGGCAGTGTTAAGACATTCTTTGTTCTGGGGCAATGAATACAATTTTGCCCAGCGCCGTAATCTGAAAAGTCAGATCGAGCGGGTCAAAAAAAACTGCCTGCAATTCTTGAAACACCAGATTTCAGATCCTAAATTACAGCAGAAACTCACACCGAATTATGAACCGGGCTGCAAGCGTTTATTGCTGTCCAATGATTATTATCCGACTTTTCTAAAACCCAATGTCACGCTTGAAGACTCAGCTTTGACTGAAATTACGAAAGATGGTGTGATCAGTAAGTCCGGCAATGAGTTTTCTGCAGATATCATCGTCTTTGCTACTGGATTTGAAGCAGCACGTCCACCTTATGCGGCAAAGGTGGTAGGTAAACATGGCTTAAGCCTTGAGCAGCAATGGTCTAGTGGTATGCAGGGTTATCAATCTACGACAGTCCATAATTTTCCAAACCTGTTCATTCTAAATGGTCCTAATACCGGAAGTGGGCATAACTCAGCGCTTTATTTCCTGGAAACCCAATTTGATCTGGTACTGGATGCCTTGCAGTTTTTTGAACAGGAACAGATTCAGGTCTTTGAAGCTGATCAAGATGCTGAAAATCGCTATATGCAAGAGTTACAGCAGCTTTCCCAAGGCAGTGTCTGGTTATCAGAAAGCTGTAAAAGTTGGTATCTGGACCCGGTGAGCCGCAAGCTGACTTTGGTCTGGCCAGATTATGCGCATTCATTTAGAGACAAAAACCAGCATTTTATTCGCAGTGGTTACCATTATGAATACATGGAAAATGTTCAAAGAAAAGTCGTCTGATTTTTAAATTTTATTCATTAAAAAACCAGTCTATTTGACTGGTTTTTTATCAAAAGATGATGGAGATTAATCTGCTTTTTGCGGATCATATAAGCGGTCACTTATAAACAGTGCAGGAATCAGGCCGCAAATAAAATAGGCACCTGCCATTACCAGTAGTCCCGTTCCAATTGAGCCTCCATGAGCAAAATATCCAATTGTGAGGGGTGCAAATACTGCTCCAATACGGCCTATATTGAATGCACCACCTACAGCCGTACCACGAATCGAAGTAGGGAAGCTTTCAGTCATATATGTGGCATTAATGGCAAATGGCATACCATATAAGAAGCCGAACATGAGCATCAGGTACAAAATATTGGTCGGTGTATTGAAATAAATTACAATCGGAAGAAACAGGGCTGTGCCCATGGTTCCAAAAGCGAACAAGGCACGTCGTCCGAAACGATCTGCCAGAATGCCTGCGACGATCTTGGCAAAAATCATGATCATAAACGTGCCAACCATATAGCCAGTCATGGCCTTAAAACTGATGCCCAGATCCGATTCGAGATAGGCAGGTAACCAGTTACTTAAACCGGCATAACCAAATTGCAGGGCACCTGCACTTAAAATCCATAGTAAAAACATCCAGCGGTGATTTTTATCTTTGAGAATGACTTTATAAGGATTCTGCTTTTTCACCTTAACTTTGCTAGCTGCTTCCTGACGTTTTAATTCACGTGAACGTAGCCATGAATCCGGTTCAGGAACAAGAAAATAAAGCAGAAAAGCCAGAACAATAGGGCAAATGGTAATCCAGTACAGCATACGCCAGCCATATTCAGGAATAATCCAGCCCGCCAGTAAAGTTGCACATAATGAACCTAGGGTAAAACCGGTCATAAGTGCCGCCAGAACAGTTGTCCGGTATTTTGTCGGAACATATTCTGACATTAAGGTATTACAGGCGATGTATAGGGAACCCAGTCCAATAGCTGCAATACTGCGGATAATTAAAAACTGATGGTAAGATTCTACAAAGCCCAAGGTGCAGGATAAGCTGGAAGCAAGAATCATATAAAATACAATAACTTTCACCCGGCCAAAACGGTCACAGGCCCAACCGCCAATTAATCCGCCAATCACTCCACCGACCAGACTCCAGCTCCCTAAGGCACCTGCCTGAACTGTGGTTAAATTAAATTCAGCTTTGATACTGGTGAGGCTATAGGCCAAAAAAGCCAGATCAACACCGTCTGCAAGTAAAATAAGAAAACATAGAATAAACGCGGTCATCCATATTTTTTTAGGCTGAACTGTGACCCGTTCAGCTTCTAGCACTGAAGTTTCATACGTCATCATCGACATCCTTTTCTTGTTACGTTGTTGTTTTATAAGAATGAATCCACATTCTTTTGTTGCTTTTACTGATTTATTATTTCGCTATAAGAAATTTTATATTATTAATTGATAAAATATATCCAAATAATTAGCCATAAAATTCGTGATTTTATTTGTAAAAATTTGAAATTAGCCAAATATTGCATTGATTTGGGAGGAAAGATAACGTTATTATTTTTTAATCAAAATAAAGTTTCACAATACAAAATAAATTTAAAATCAAGGATAGGAGTGCTGTAATGACAAGTCAGCCATGGATGGAAGAATATAAAAAATGGAACGTCAATCCGGAATTTACCCGGCCCGATCCTGACAAAACTTTGAGTACGACGATTGCTGAGAATCTGCTTAAGTTTAAGGATAAGACTGCATTCTTTTATCTGGATCGAAAGTTCAGCTATCAGGAGATTGATGTTTATAGCCAGAAACTGGCTACTTACCTACAGAATCTAGGCCTAGCAGCCGGTAGCCGCATCGCGGTGATGTTGCCGAATATTATTCAATATCCGATTGCGACTTTCGCGATTATTCGTGCGGGTTATATTCTGGTTAATGTAAACCCGATGTACACCCAGCGTGAGTTGTATCATCAAGTTCAGGATTCAGGAGCAGAAGCCTTGATTATTCTGGGCTCAACCTTAGAACAGTTAAATAATCTGGATGAATGTTCTGCGCTAAAACATGTGATTTCTACCCATCCGCTCGATTTCATTCAGGATCAGTCAGTTTCAATTTATAGCCAAACAGCGCAATATCCTGATAAACATTTTTCTGACTTTAAGCAGGCCATTGATCAGGTACAGGTGATTGATTTTGTAGCGCCTGTACAGCAGCAGGAAGATACTGTCATTCTGCAATATACCGGTGGGACTACAGGTGTTTCCAAAGGGGCTGAACTCAGTCATCGCAATATCTTATTTAATATTGCCCAGAACAGTACGGTGTTCATTAGCCATTTTGGCGATCGTTATGCCACTGAAGAAGAATATGTGTTTTGTGCCTTGCCGCTGTATCACATTTATGGTTTTACTATTTGCCTGTTCAGTTATGGTCTGAGTCGCGGTTTTGCCAATGTCCTGATTCCAAATCCAAGAGATCTGGATGCATTGGTAGATCAATATCATAAACATCCTCCGACGGTGTTTCCGGGCGTGAATACCATGTTTAATGCATTGGCTCATCATCCACGTTTTCGCGAGCTGGATCACTCACGCCTAAAAACCACGACAGGTGGCGGTGCATCTGTTTTAAAAAATACGGCAGAATTATGGTATGAAGTCACAGGCTGTCATATCTATGAAGGCTACGGTCTTTCTGAGACCTCACCAACGGCAACATTTAACCCGCCTTTAAGCAAGCGCTTTAGCGGTAGTATTGGCTTGCCATTGGCAGGCACAGAAATTCGAATTCTGGATGATGAAGGAAAACCTGTAGCACTTCATCAGGCTGGAGAAATTGCTATTCGCGGCCCTCAGGTGATGAAAGGTTACTGGAAGCAACCGGAAGCAACAGCACAGGTATTTACCAAAGATGGTTTCTTCCTGACAGGTGATATCGGTTGTATGGACGAGCAGGGTTATATCACCATTCTGGACCGTAAAAAGGACATGATTCTGGTCTCCGGCTTTAATGTCTATCCAAATGAGCTGGAAGGCGTTTTATCCAAACATCCAAAAGTACTGGAATGTGCCGTCATTGGAGTGGATGATGAAAAATCTGGACAAGTTCCGAAAGCCTTTATTGTAAAACAGGATACCAGTCTGACCGAGAATGAAGTCATGACTTATCTGAGACTACAATTGACCAGTTATAAGCTGCCAAAATATATTGAGTTTGTGTCTGGATTGCCAAAGTCTGCAGTCGGTAAAATTCTACGCCGTGAGTTGCCTAAAACCGTGCAGCCGGATGCCAAAGCCTGCTGAGAAATGACATAGTCAAAATAAAAAAGGAATCTTTCGATTCCTTTTTTTGTTGCTGAGCAGTTTAGCGCTGCTGGATGACTTTTTTATTTTTTAATTCTTGCATTTCATCAGGGCTTAAATACTGACTCAAAATGGCATCTGTATCTTCACCCAGACAAGGTGGGGCTTTTTTATATTCTACCGGGGTCTTGGAAAGTTTAATCGGCGAACCAATCGAGGTGTAATCGTCACGTAGAGTATGCGGCATCTGAATGACCATTTCACGCGCCAGAACCTGTTCTTCTTCCAAAGCCTGTTTCAGGTTATTGATCATGCCCACTGGGACTTTGACTGCATGAATCAGATCTACCCAGTGTTTTGCCGGTTGAGAATAGAAATGCGCCTGCAGAAGGGTGGTCAGTTCTTCACGATGTGTAACCCGGCCTGAATTTTTCAAGAAACGCGGATCTTCTGCCACTTTGGTCAAACCCACGGCCTGACACAGCGCTTGAAATTGCAGGTCATTCCCACAGGCAATAATGAACTCACCTTCCTGTGCTTTAAACACCTGATAAGGCACAATATTGGCATGGGCATTTCCGAAGCGGCCAGGGACTTTACCTGAGGTCAGATAATTCATGGCTAGAACAGAGAGGGAAGCGACCTGGGTATCCAGCAGTGCCATATCAATATGCTGACCTTCACCAGTTTTTTCACGGGACAATAAAGCAGCTTGAATCGCAATTGCAGCATATAAGCCAGTGGTCAGATCAGCAAAGGCTAGACCTGCTTTTTGCGGACCACCCCCTGGAAGGTCATCACGTTCACCCGTAACACTCATCATACCGCCCATACCCTGAACAATGAAGTCATAGCCTGGTTCTTGCGCACGCGGGCCATTCTGGCCAAAGCCGGTAATTGAACAGTACACCAGACGCGGATTTATCTGGCTCAGACTTTCATAATCCAGACCATATCTTTTCAACGAACCCGCTTTATAGTTCTCAATCACTACATCACTCTGTTCTGCGAGTTTCTTGATAATGCGTTGACCTTCCGGAGTAGATAAATCTACGGCAACTGAATGTTTACCGCGATTGGCTGAAAGATAGTAAGCCGATTCATGGGTATCTTCCTGCTGATTATTTTTAAGCCAAGGTGGTCCCCAGATGCGTGTGTCATCTCCATGATCAGGCTTTTCAATTTTAATCACTTCCGCACCTAAGTCCGCCAGAATCTGGCTACACCAAGGACCAGCCAAAATCCGGCTTAAATCCAGTACACGAAAGCCCGTTAAAGCACCCATCGTTACGCTCCCTGTTCGATGTTATTTAGATTACATGTCATTTTAATAATCGCTTTAAAGCTATATGAAAATGGAAAAACAATCAACTTTACGATACTTAATTTCGTCTAACAAAATAAAACATCTAAAATAATTGAAAAATCATCCTAACTTCTTTAGCCTGATGACGAGAATAAATACGATTCAAAAATAACAGGAGAGGGAAAAGTCTCGGGAATGAGACTACAAGAACAGGAGTAAGTACTGTGCTTTGAAAACGGATCGCGCTTAAAGCGCATGCATACAGAAGTGTGCATACACAAGATCAGAATGAAAAAACCTAAGGATAGGAATAGAGATTTAAATATGACGGAATTAGTAAGAGAACAAGTTTTAGAAAGAGAACTCGCAAAGATAAAACCCACTACCAAACGAACCCAGCAGATTGCCTTTGTCTTTGCCTTTTTGGCACTCCTGGTCGATGGCGCGGATATGCTACTGCTGTCCTTCAGCTTAAATAGCCTGAAAGCAGAATTTGGTTTAAGTAATTTACAAGCCGGCACCTTGGGTAGTTTTACACTCGCGGGTATGGCGATTGGTGGTTTTATTGGTGGCTGGGCTTGTGACCGTTTAGGCCGGGTACGTACAGTCGTTATTTCAATTCTGATCTTTTCAGTATTAACTGCAGCCTTGGGCTTTACCCAAAACTATGAACAGTTCGCCGTACTACGTTTCCTGTCTGCGTTTGGGATCGGGTCTTTATATATTGCAGCCAGTACACTGATGGCTGAATATGTACCAACCAAATACCGGACTACAATTTTAGGCACATTACAGGCAGGTTGGACCGTTGGCTATATCGTAGCTACTGTATTGGCAGGTTGGATTATTCCTGAATATGGCTGGCGTACACTGTTTTTTGTCGCGATTATCCCATCCGTTATGGCGATTTTTATCCAGAAACTGGTTCCTGAACCAGAATCGTGGCAGCGTGCAAGATTACTACGTTTATATGCACCCGCTGAAGATACCACCAAACAGCCTGTTAAGAAAAGTACCGTCAAAGAAATCTTTGCAGATCCTGCGAATCGCAAGATGTTTATTTTATGGATTTTTACGGCTGGGTTCCTGCAGTTTGGCTATTACGGTGTAAATAACTGGATGCCTGCTTATTTAGAATCTGAATTACACATGAACTTTAAATCAATGGCGGGCTATATGATCGGGACTTATGTCGCCATGATTTTTGGTAAAGTTCTGGCCGGTTTTGCTGCAGACCGTTTAGGTCGACGCGCCGTTTTCTCGTTTGGCGCGATCGGTACAGCGATTTTCCTACCGGTAATTGTGCTGTTCAACACCCCAGATAATATTGCCTATTTGCTGATTTTCTTCGGCTTCCTTTATGGTATTCCATACGCAATTAACGCAACTTATATGACTGAAAGCTTTGCAACGTCAATCCGCGGTACAGCGGTCGGTGGTGCCTATAATGCAGGACGTATCGGCGCCATGTTTGCACCCGCAATTATTGGCGCAGCAGCGAGTGGTGGTTCAATTGGATTAGGCTTCCTGATTATGGGCGGTGCCTATTTCTTGTGTGGTGCAGTGTCCGGGATCTTTATCAAAGATCGTCAATACGACCCACAAAAAGCATAATTATCTTTTAAACAATGATGTTAAAAATGAGCCTCATAAGGGCTCATTTTTTTTATCTATTTATTTTAAAAATAAGTTTTCTATTTTTTATTGGTCCGACTCTTTTTGCAGATGAATACTTTTTAGTCCATCATTTACTTTATTGAGTAAATGAATCAGGGTAATCACATCATCAAAAGCCAGTTTATTTAAGGCTTGTCCATAAAACTCAAAAAAATCATCCTGCAGGCTATCCCAGGTCTGAAAACCTTCCGTGGTAAGCGCAACAATTTTGGCACGTCGATCCTGTTCATTGATAACACGCTCTACCAGTCCATCACGTTCCAGTCGTTTTAAGACGGCATCCAGATTTTGTCGGCTTACACCCAGATATTCGGTCAGATCTGAAAAAGACATACCAGACTTAACTTTAGGACGAGACAGGGCACCGAGCACCGCCCAATGCACGGGAGATATTTTTAGCTCATTTAAGCATTTTCGATCCAGACTGTTTCCCACCTGAAACAGCCGGAAAAACAGCCGGTTATGAGCGGAATATAAGGATTGATCATATTTTTTTGACAAAGTATCACTCACTATATGCAACATCCTCAAAACTGAAATAGCCAAACGGCGCAAAGTATAACCTATCGCTTTTTCGCATAAATCAGTTTCTTTTATAATTTGTTTTAAAAATCATAGTGTTTTAGCAGAAATCTGCATCTTTAAATCCTGAACTAAGCGATTAAATCATTTAAAAATATCTTTCTTGATATTCACAGTTTCAGTTTGTTCTCTAGCTGAATATCAAGGCAGTCATCTAGCAATTTAAAGAAATAAAACATCCTTCATGAAACAGAAACAGCTTAGTAATAAGCTGGGACTAGATATGGGTTACTCTAAAGATAAAAGTCAATATAGGTCAATACATTGAATAAATAAAATTATTAAGTAATTGTTATTTATATATTTATAAAAATATAAATATTATTTTATGTAAATATATTGACATAAATTCAATCTCTTTCTATTTTAGATAAAACACACCGAATTAGAACAATAGCCGATTAAATTCGACAACGAATAGCGTAGGGATAAAACAATGAAAGGATTAAAAGATAAGGTCGTGATTGTGACAGGCGGTGCTGGCGGAATTGGTTCTGCAACCTGCCGACGTCTGGCTGAAGAAGGCGCAAAAGTTGCCATTTTTGATATGAATCTGGAAGCTGCCGAGAAGCTGGCAAATGAAATTAATCAATACGGTCAGGCGTTAGCAATTCAGTGTGATATTACCCAAAGTGACGTCGTTGAACAGGCAGTCCAAAAAACGGAAGCCGAACTGGGCCCGATCGATGGACTGGTGAATAATGCCGGTTGGGACATTTTCAAACCTTTCATCAAAAGTACGCCTGATGAATGGCAAAAACTCATCCAGATCAATCTGGTTGGTATGCTGAATATGCACTTTGCTGTGCTGAAAGGAATGGTCGAACGTAATTCCGGCAGCATTGTTAATATTGCCTCAGATGCAGCCCGTGTCGGTTCTTCGGGCGAAGCTGTCTATGCCGCCTGTAAGGGAGGTTTGCTATCTTTCTCCAAAACTCTGGCA
Organism: Acinetobacter sp. YH12041; assembly: GCF_013419975.1. Taxonomy (NCBI): domain Bacteria; kingdom Pseudomonadati; phylum Pseudomonadota; class Gammaproteobacteria; order Moraxellales; family Moraxellaceae; genus Acinetobacter; species Acinetobacter sp. YH12041. Next base: position 147,128 of record NZ_VOZC01000007.1, read on the forward strand.
CGCGAACATTCACGCCACAACATCAAAATTAATGTGATTTGCCCAGGCCCAACAGACACCGCTTTACTTGCAGGCGTGACTGAGGGTGCATCGAATCCCGAAAAATTACGTGAAGCCTTTGTTCGTGCCATTCCACTGGGCCGTTTGGGTCAGCCGGATGATTTAGCTTCTGCGATTGCTTTTTTCTTAAGTGAAGATGCCAGCTTTATTACCGGACAGGTCCTTAGTGTCTCTGGCGGTTTGACCATGAATGGTTAAAGCATCAAATTAATTAACACTAAATTAGACAGATAAAACAGTACAGGACGTAATGAACATGAATTTTGAAGATATCTTATATGAAGTAAAAAACGGTGTAGCCTGGATCACGATTAACCGTCCAGAAAAAATGAATGCCTTTCGTGGTACGACCTGTGATGAACTGATCAAGGCTTTAAATAAGGCAGGCTATGACCGTAACGTTGGGGCGATTGTATTGGCCGGCGCGGGTGAAAAAGCGTTTTGTACTGGTGGTGATCAGTCTGCGCATGATGGTAATTATGACGGTCGCGGTACCATTGGTTTACCGATGGAAGAATTGCATACCGCCATTCGTGATGTCCCCAAACCGGTAATTGCGCGCGTACAAGGTTATGCGATTGGGGGAGGTAATGTACTGGCCACGATTTGTGATCTGACGATCTGTTCAGATAAAGCAATCTTTGGTCAGGTCGGACCAAAAATGGGTTCAGTCGATCCAGGTTATGGCACAGCATTTTTAGCACGCGTCGTGGGTGAGAAGAAAGCCCGTGAAATCTGGTACATGTGCCGCCGTTATTCTGGTCAGGAAGCGGTTGAAATTGGATTGGCCAATAAATGTGTACCAGCAGATCAACTTGATGCAGAAGTTCAGGCATGGGGCGAAGAAATCTGTCAGCGTAGTCCGACCGCAATCGCGATTGCCAAACGCAGTTTCAATATGGATACCGCACATCAGGCAGGGATCGCTGGCATGGGCATGTATGCGCTAAAACTTTATTACGATACCGAAGAGTCTCGTGAAGGCGTCAATGCACTGAAAGAAAAACGTCAGCCTGAATTCCGTAAATATGCCAAATAAGGAGACTGATCAATGAAAAAGAATCCTTATATCACCGAAGATCTAGAATTTTTAGCTGAAACGGCAGAAAAGTTTGCCCAGAAATATGTGGCTCCCGGTTTTCTGGAGCGTGATCAAAGCCGAGTCTTTGATCGTGATCTGGTGAAAAAAATGGGGGAAATGGGCTTTATAGCCCCCGAACTCCCTGAACAATACGGTGGTCAGGGTATGGGCCGACTGGCAGCAGGGATTATCCATGAAGCCATTGCCAAGGCTGATTTAAGTTTTTCCTATATCAATCTGCTTGCATCGTTAAATGGCCAGATTCTGGCAGAACATGGCCAACCTGAAGTGGTGGAGCCGTGGTTAAAAAAACTGACAGCTGGTGAAGCGATTTTTTCAATTGCGTTGACCGAGCCGCGTGGTGGTTCAGATGCTGCCAACTTACGTTTAAAGATTGAACGTGATGGCGACGAATATGTGATTAACGGCGAAAAGACCTCAATTTCTGCGGCCGATCAGGCAGATGCTTCGGTGGTTTTCGGTCGCACTGGCACCCATGAAGATGGTGCACATGGCGTGACAGCGCTCTTGGTTCCGATGAATTTACCAGGCATCAGCACCACACGATTTGACTGCCATGGTCAGCGTGCGATTGGTCGCGGTTCGATCTTCTTTGACAATGTCCGTGTACCAGTAAATCATCGTCTGGGCAATGAAAATAAAGGTTTCGTTCAGGTTATGCAGGGCTTTGATTTCTCGCGTGCCCTGATTGGTCTGCAAGTTTTGGCGGTTGCACGCGTCAGTCTGGATGAGGCTTGGGAATATGCTGCGCAACGTGAAGCTTTTGGTCAGCCATTGACTGCTTTCCAGGGTGTTTCCCATCCGTTAGCAGAATATGAAACGCAAGTTGAAGCTGCGCGCTTACTTTGTCTGCAAACATTATGGTTGAAAGACAACCATCTGCCACATACCTCTGAAGCAGGCATGTGTAAATGGTGGGGGCCGAAACTGGCCTATGATGTGATTCATCAATGCCTGCTGACTTTTGGTCATGCCGGTTATGATCGTGGTGTGATGGAACAGCGCATGCGTGATGTACTGGGCTTCCAGATTGGCGATGGCACAGCACAGATCATGAAAACAATTATCGCTCGGCATAAGGCAGGACGTAAGGCTGTACCAGCTTAAGGAAAGTATGCCCCCGCCAAAATAAGACTATTATAAAAAATGAGGAATAAGCGAATGGATTTCGATGCGGTTCTGATCCCGACAAGAAAAGAGGCCATGCTCAAACAGGGACACTGGCTCAATCAAACAATTCTCGATTTTTTACGCAGTGCGGTAGAAAAAAATCCGGACAAAACCGCTTTAGTGAGTTTTAAGGTCGAGAATCAAACTGAACAGACCTTCAGCTACCAGCAGCTTTGGAATATGACCAATAAAATTGCGCTGGGCTTGAAACAGTTGGGTGTCGAGAAAAATGATGTGGTGTCTTGCCAGTTACCGAACTGGTGGGAATTTACCTTGCTTTATCTGGCTTGTAGTCGTATTGGCGCCGTATTGAATCCACTCATGCCGATATTCCGTGAGCGTGAACTGGAATTCATGCTGAAACATGGTGAATCTAAAGTTTTTGTAGTGCCTAAAACTTTCCGCAATTTTAGCCATGAACAGTTGGCCAATCAGCTACAAAGCAAGCTGGACACCCTGCAACATGTCGTCGTAGTAAATGGTGAAGGCGAGAATAATTTTGATCGCCTGTTACTCAACCATGGTCTGGAACAGAATGCTGCAGCCGTTGTTGCACTAGATGGGCTGGAATCTGGCCCGGATGATATTACCCAACTGATCTTTACCTCGGGCACTACAGGTGAACCGAAAGGCGTGATGCATACGGCCAATACCTTATTTTCCAATATTGTGCCTTATGCAGAGCGACTGCATTTAACTGAAAATGATGTGGTGTTGATGGCATCACCGATGGCGCATCAGACCGGATTTATGTATGGCCTGATGATGCCGATTCAGCTCAATACCAAAGTGGTATTACAGGATGTCTGGGATGTCTCCAAAGCAGTAGACTTGATTCATCAGCTTCAGGTGAATTTCACCATGGCTTCAACACCATTCCTGAATGACCTATCCAATACTGTGGCTGAACAGCATGACAAAGTCGATTCACTGAAAATTTTCCTTTGTGCTGGTGCGCCAATTCCTGGACCACTGGTACAAAAAGCCCGGGAGATTTTAGGCGTAAAAGTGATTTCAGCTTGGGGGATGACTGAATGTGGTGCGGTCACTACTACCTGTCCAGAAGATGACGATGAACGTTCTTTTAATACTGATGGTATTGCCTTACCGGGTGTAGACGTCAAAATTGTCGATAAAACAGGACAGACCAAGCCGGTAAATGAATCTGGTCGCTTGATGATTCGTGCTTGTTCCGGTTTTGGCGGTTATCTTAAACGTGCTCATTTAAATGATATCGATGCAGATGGCTGGTTTGATACGGGCGATATCGCCTATCAAGATGAGAAAGGTTATATCCGGATTTGTGGCCGTAAAAAGGATGTAATCATTCGTGGCGGTGAAAATATTCCGGTCGCAGAAATTGAATCACTTTTATATAAACATCCCAATGTGGCGGTGGTCGCTTTAGTGGCCTATGCAGATGAACGGCTAGGTGAGCGTGCCTGTGCGATTATCAAGTTAAAAGATCAAGCACAGTCTTTAAGTTTTAATGAGCTGGTGGATTTTCTGAAAACCCATAATCTGGCAATGCAATATATTCCAGAACGTTTGGAGATTTGGGACGAGATTCCGATGACGCCATCGGGGAAAATCCAGAAATTTAAACTCAGAGAATTACTGGCCCAGCATATTGCATCAACTGTGGCAGTAGCAAATTAGAACTGAGAATAAAACTGAACAAACCCTGATGTGACATCACATCAGGGTTTTTTACCAGCAAATAAGTAACTGGTCTCCAATGACTTATATCTGGATGAAATTATTTTAATAACTTTAACAGCGCCTCAGCCGTTGCAGCAGAAGATGCTGGATTTTGTCCGGTAATTAACAGGCCATCTTGCTGTACATGCACTTGCCAGTCCTCAGCCTTGGAATACTGTCCGCCTTTTTCTTTTAGCGTATCTTCAACTAAAAATGGTACAATATCAGTCAGACCAACACCATCTTCTTCGGTATTACTAAAACCGGTCACTGATTTACTTTCGACGATAGGTCGACCTTCTGCATTCTTAACATCGCGAAGTACACCCGGTGCATGACAGACGAGTGCCACAGGTTTATTGGCCTGTAGAGTCTGTTCAATTAAGGAAATAGAATTCTGGTCATTTGCCAGATCCCATAACGGTCCATGGCCGCCCGGATAAAAGACCGCATCAAAATCCTGATTTAGTACTTCACTTAATTTATGTGTATTGGCAAGAGCCTGCATGGCCAGTTCATCTGCTTCAAAACGTTTGGTAGTTTCGGTTTGCGCATCAGGTTCATTACTTTTTGGATCAAGTGGTGGCTGACCACCGGCTGGAGAGGCTAACGTTACGTCTGCGCCTGCATCAATAAAAGTGTAATAAGGAGCAGCCAGTTCTTCGAGCCAGAATCCGGTTTTTTTACCCGTTTCGCCAAGTTGATCATGGGAGGTTAATACAATCAGAATTTTCATATTTTTCCTTAAAATTATCTTGAATGATTTGATGGAATAACAAAACAGAGGAAAGAATCTGACTTCCTAACGCTATCAGACTTTTTCGATTGCTTAAAAATAAAAGGAATAAAATCTAGATAGTTGAATTGATGCTAAATCAATAGCATCACTTTCCTTGAACTTTGGATAGCTCAGTTTTTCTTTTTCTTGCCACCGCCGTCCTGCTTATTCACAGTCGACCAGGCAATACGCTCTGCTTCGTCTTCAGGGCGACCACGATCTTTTTCACTGTCTTCAATATGCTTAGCCTGTCGTTTTTGCTTTTCGGTATAAGCTGATTTATCACCTCTAGACATTTTACTATCCTCATCAGGTAGGGTCTGAAATCACTATAACAAGGGATTATTTTGGTGCGGGTAATCATCTGTCAGGATTTGTTTGAATTGTTTTATAGCTTTAAGATGAATTTTATAGATATCCATCAAATTCTGTTTTTCAAAGATTCTAAAACTAAAACGTGTTAAATATTTTAGAAAAAAGTAGATAACAGCTAGAAAGGCTGTTATCTACTTTCAAACTTTGATTAGCCGTTAATAATACTGCCGCCATTTACATGAATGACCTGACCTGAAATATAGCTAGCTTCTTCACTGGCCAGAAATAAATAGGCAGGAGCGACTTCACTCGGTTGTCCCATACGTCCCATTGGTGTCTGTTTACCAAAATCTTCCAGTTGTTCTTCATCAAAGCTACTTGGAATGAGTGGTGTCCAGATTGGGCCTGGTGCAACACCATTCACACGAATTCCGGTTTTATTTTTCGCCAGATTGGTAGATAAGCTGCGGGTAAAAGAAGTAATCGCACCTTTGGTGCTTGAATAGTCTATCAACGTGTCATGCCCATGATAGCTGGTGATACTGGTGGTATTGATAATACTGTCACCTGCCTGCATATGCGGAAGCACCGCCTGAGTCAGATGGAACATGGACAGAATATTGACATTGAAGGTTTTGAATAACTGATCTGGAGAAATATCGGTAATACTGTCCTGCGGATACTGCACACCTGCATTATTTACCAGAATATTAATGGTTTTAAATTCCTGAAGGGTCTGCTCAACCATTTTCTTGATTTCATCAGGATGCTGTAAATCGCATTGAATCAGCAGGCAACGGCGTCCTTCTGCTTCAACCATTTTTTTGGTATCAAGCGCATCCCGGTCTTCATCCAGATAGCAAATGGCAATATCAGCACCTTCGCGGGCAAACAATACTGATACAGAGCGACCGATCCCGCTGTCACCACCTGTAATGAGTGCTACTTTGCCTTTTAATTTATCGCTACCTTTATAATTCTCTTTAATGACTTCCGGATTAGGATCCATTTTAGTCTGGTCACCCGGTTGATGGGCTTGGGTTTCAGTTGAAGCTGGAGTTTCAGGATAGTTATTCATATTTTTTCCTTGATTGCTCTTGAGGAAAAAATATATTAGGAGCTTTTAGTTGGGATTAAATTAGACTCAACATTTCATAACAGAACCTGTGCAGGATTTAGCATTTATTCATTTAGCTTAAATTGACACTTTAGAACTGCCTGTTTTGGTTATTCAAATTTCACTTCTAGAATGAAATATCGGGTTCATTTTTAGGGAAAAGAGCGATAAGCAGAAATATACCTTCAGCGGATTACAGAAGAGTTAAGTCGATTTAGGAACCAATCTGCAAAATAAAACCAATAACTTATTTACAACCAAATAAATCTAAAATATACAGCTAGATAAGCTACAAGTATTTCTTTACAACTGCGCTTTTAACCAGAATGGAGAAGCACATTGCGCGCTATCCGCTATAAATATATTGTCCTGATCCTTTTACTTTTGCTCGTTGCATTTGGTGTATTTCGCTGGTGGCAAGGGCCACAAGTCACAGGTTATACCTTAGAGCCGATGCCGCTGGTGCAATCAGTGGTTGCCACCGGGCAGGTCATCACCGTTTCACGTGCTCAAGTCGGTAGTGAAGTAACCGGCGTGGTACTAGAACGTCGGGTCAAGGAAGGCGATCGGGTCAAACCGGGCGATTTGCTGGTTGTACTTAAATCGGATGAACTGGCAGCCCAAGTTCGTCAGGCAGAAGTCGCATTGAATGAACTGGCAACCAATCGCCGTCCACAAGCCTCAGCAGAATTAGCTTCAGCAAAAGCTCAGCTGGAACAGGCCAGCCGTGAAGCGACGCGCCGTCGCAATGCCGAAGCAGGCATCCTTTCGGCAGAAGAAATTGAACAGGCTGTAGAGGCAGAAAGGGTAGCACGCAATAATTATGAAACTGTGCGTTTAAAAGCAGCTGCACTGGCACCTGGTCAGGTAGAAGAGGCTTCATTGCGTGAGCAGCTTTCGGTAGCACAGGCTCAACTGGCTAAAACTAAAATCCGGGCAACTGTTGCTGGAACGGTGCTGACCCGTGATGTTGAGCCTGGCGATCTGGTTCAGCCAGGACGTACCTTATTTACCATTGCAATGGATGGCAATACCGAAATCCGTGTACCACTGGATGAACGTAATCTGTCACGACTGGCGTTGTCCCAGAAAGCGACTGCAATTGCCGATGCTTACCCGGATAAACCTTTCCCAGCCCGGATTAATTTTATTGCACCGAGTATAGATCCTCAACGCGGCACGGTAGAAGTGCGTTTATCGGTTGATCCGGTACCAGATTTCCTGCGTCAGGATATGACGGTATCGGTTAATGTCGAGACAGGTCGCCGTGATCGTACCTTAGCGATTCCGAATGATGCGCTAGGGAAAGTACAGGGCGATCAGGCCACCGTATTACTGGTACGTGATAGCAAAATCCAGCGACAAAAAGTGAAACTGGGTCTGCGCGGACTTGCCATGTCTGAAGTGATTTCCGGTTTAAAAGTGGGTGACCAGGTACTGTCAGATGCAACTTCAACTTTAAAAGATGGCACACGAGTTCGATTTAAGCCCGAAGAAATCAACTATGCCGACCAGAATAATGATGCCAGCAATAAAAATGAATTACCGGTGAAATTCGAGTGAAAAAATTACTAGGGCGTCTCTGGATTGAATGGAAGATCGCAATCAGTTTTTTGCGAGAAGGCCGAATGCAGTCTCTGATGATTACAGTGGGTGTTGCTGTAGGGGTGTCTGTGATTGTTTTTATCTCGGCACTGATACAGGGCTTACAGTCCAATATCATCGACAGGACTTTGGGGACGCAGGCGCATATCCGTTTACTGTCCCCCGATGAAGTGAACCAAGTTATACCAGCACCCGCAGGCACTGTGCAGCTAGTTCTGGAAGATAAACGGGCCCAACGTCTGCGTTCTATCAATAACTGGCAAGAGGTTGTGACGACCTTGGATCAGGTGCCTTTATTAACAGCTGTTTCTCCAGTAGTTTCTGGACCTGCATTCGCACAGCGCGGTGAAGCTCAGGAATCGGTTGCGCTGGTGGGCATGGATCCAGAACGTTATCAGAAAATAATTCCACTTAAAGAATATATGATCAGTGGGCAGTTACGTGTCGGCGCGGATGATGTACTCATTGGCAGTCAGCTGGCTAAAGATCTGGGTGTACAGGTGGGTAGCAAATTACGATTAGACACCGGTCAGGACAACAGTACTGTCGTAAATATTTCCGGAATTTTTGAACTTGGAGTACGTGAACTGGATTCGCGCTATGTCTATATGGATTTAAAACAGGCACAGTCCTTACTCAGCCTGCCAGGCGGGATTACTGTAATCGATCTGACGGTAGAAGATATTTTTGAAGCAGAAAATATTGCAAAGCAGGTCGGGCGTTTGACTTCCTTACAGGCAGAAAGCTGGATTAAAACCAATGGTCAGTTAATGAATGCCATCTCAGCGCAAAGCCTTTCAACCAATATGATTATTATTTTTGTGGCCATCTCCGTTGCTTTTGGTATCGCCAGCGTCTTGTCAGTCAGTGTCGTACAACGGACTCGTGAAATTGGCATTTTAAGGGCAACAGGGGCTACACAAAGACAAATCTTGCGTGTTTTCCTGTTTCAAGGCGCAATTTTTGGCTTGTTGGGGTCTATTATCGGCAGTGCAGTCAGTTATTTGCTGGTCTGGATCTTTAATGAATTTGGGCCAGGCCTGTTCTATATCCCAATTTCAATCAATCTGCTATTACTGGCTTTATTACTGGCCACCTTGACTGGCGTAGTGGCAGCGGCTATACCATCCCGTCGTGCTGCGGCACTTGATCCTGTGGAGGCAATTCGTCATGTCTGATTCATCGAATGAAGTCTTGCGACTAGAAACACTCCGTAAATCTTATAATATTGGTCAGCCCAATGAAGTTGAAGTTCTGCATGGCATTGATTTGTGTATTGAACGTAATGACTTTGCAGCACTAATTGGCCCGTCAGGATCGGGTAAAAGTACCTTATTAAATATTCTGGGTCTATTGGACCAGCCGACCAGCGGTGAACTGTATCTGCTTGGTCAACCCACCAGCCGTATGGATGACGCTGCACGTACCGCATTACGCGGCAGCAGTATTGGATTTGTATTTCAGTTTCATCATCTGATTCAAGCTTTTAATGCATTAGACAATGTCCTAATGCCGTTAATGATGGCACATGGTAAACCGGATCAAAAAGCTCTAGACCGAGCCTATGAACTTCTGGCTGCAGTCGGGCTGGAAAAGTATGCACATCGAAAACCGAATGAGCTTTCCGGCGGGCAACAACAGCGTGTTGCAATTGCTCGGGCACTGATTACAGAACCCGCCTTGTTACTGGCCGATGAACCGACCGGGAACCTGGATACCCAGACCGCGTCTGAAGTTTTTGAACTGTTTCGTAAAGTAAATAAGGAACAGGGCTGTGCCATTTTGCTGGTGACTCATGATCCGCGCTTGTCTGTTAGTTGTGATCGCACCATCAAGTTAGTTGACGGCCTGATTCAAAGTGATACCAGAACAGCTCCAGCAGATATTCCTGAAAATACTTAATTTTTAAATATTTTAAGAATTTGTATTCTCCAATTATGGATAAATAAAGATTTTTCTTATCACTTAAGCCTTGCAATAAAGCTGATACAAGGTTTGCATCAGGGTAAGTACTTTGGGGTCGGAAAGCTGATAGAAAATCTGCTTTCCTTCACGACGCGTGCTGACCATTTCGGCTTTTCGCAGTACCGTAAGTTGTTGTGAGAGAGTGGGTTGGTGAATATCTGTTTGTAGCTCAATCTGTTGCACATTCATTTCACTATCGACCAGTACACATAGAATTTTCAGTCGGTCAGAATTCGACAACACTTTTAAGCGTTCGCTTACCACATGAGCCTGAGAAAAATCAATACGTGTCTGAGTTTCATCTGCTGTCATATAAAAAACCTGTATTAGTCACACAATATTTAAAAACCGTCTTGATTAATATTTATAATTATATAATATAAAATTATATATTTTAAGTGGAATATGCTCATGCATGACTTTTTGGCAGCGTTTCTCGGTGGATTACTGCTTGGTCTTTCAGTGGTCGGCTATCTGTATGTGAATGGCCGTATTGCGGGCGTGAGTGGGTTGGTTGGGCAGGTACTTAATCGAAAGACAATTTTCAAAACTCCTGCGGTCTGGTTTTTAGCAGGACTATTTATAGTTCCATTTATCTACGGCGTATTGTTTCAGCCAGAAATTGAGCTGAATGCCAGCCCATGGATGATGGTCATTGCCGGTTTGCTGGTTGGTTTTGGTACACGTTTAGGTTCAGGTTGTACCAGTGGACATGGCATCTGTGGGATTAGCCGTCTGTCAAATCGCTCCTTTGTTGCGACCGGGTCTTTTATGCTGGCGGGATTTATCACGGTTTATGTTGTTCGTCATCTGGTTGGAGCTATCTAAATGAAAAATCTATTCGCTTTTCTATTTGGTGGCCTGTTTTCAGTCGGCTTAATGCTCTCAGGTATGTCTAATCCTGAAAAAGTTCTGGATTTTCTGGATCTGTTTGGGGATTGGGATGCCAGTCTTACCTTTGTCATGATGGGGGCAATTCTGGTGGCTTTTATTCCTTTCCAGAAAGCTAAACATAATCCACATCCGACCACTTTATTTAATGAACCCATTGATTTACCAAAGAATCAAAAGATTGATCCTAAACTGCTGGCGGGTAGTTTATTATTTGGTATCGGTTGGGGAATTGCAGGCATTTGTCCGGCACCCAGTTTTACCCTGATTGGCTTGGGACATTATCAAGCCTTGTATTTTATTGCAGCTATGCTGCTTGGGGTCTGGATTCACCGTAAATGGGCAGGAGTATAAATATGACACAGCAGCCACACGTCAAAGCATTTTTTGATAAAAATACCAATACTTTTAGTTATGTGGTGAGCGATCCTCAAACTGCCCAATGTGCCATTATTGATAGCGTGCTGGATTACGATGCTGCGTCTGCCACCACATCGACCGAGCATGCCGATCAGATGATTGCCTATGTGAAATCACAAGTTTTGACCGTGGAATGGATTCTGGAAACCCATGTACATGCTGATCATCTGACAGCCGCACAATATCTGAAACAGCAATTAGGCGGCAAGATTGCAATCAGTAAGAAAATTGCGCTGGTGCAGGAAACGTTTGCCAAGATATATCATCTGGACATGAAACAGATCAATGCGCATCAGCCTTTTGACTATCTGTTTGAGGATGGTGAGCATTTCAAGATTGGAGAACTGGAAGTTTATAATATTCCTACGCCAGGCCATACACCTGCCTGTTTAAGCTATGTGATTGGTAACGCCGTCTTTGTAGGGGATACACTGTTTATGCCGGACTATGGCACGGCTCGTTGTGATTTTCCAAATGGCAGTGCCTCGGTTTTATATGATTCTGTTCACAAGCTGTTTCAGCTCCCGGAAAGCACCCGTGTATTTTTGTGTCATGACTATTTGCCAGAGTCACGTCATGAATATCAATGTGAAACCACGATTCAGCAGCAAAAACAGCAAAACATTCATATCCGTGAAGGGATTAGCAGATCTGAATTTGTGCAGATGCGTCGGCAGCGTGATGCGGGTTTAAGTATGCCAAAGCTGATTTTGCCTGCGATCCAGATTAATATGAATGGCGGACAGTTCCCAATGCCAGAAGCCAATGGCGTGTCTTATTTGAAGCTGCCGCTAAATTATTTTAAGAAGTGATCAATTTATCAGGAACAAAATATTAATCTTTAAATTAAGCGCTTATAAAGTTTGCGAATTTTAATATTCCACTCTATGCTATTTGGGTTAACTCATTTTTATATTTTCAGGGTGCGTCGTGCTCAGACAGTTCTTTAAACAGATCTGGTTTGTGATGCTTATGGTCTTCACCGTAGGCTGGAGCAGCATGTCTGTTGCTTCAGCAAAAACGATGCATCTGGAAACGTCAGCTAAGCAGATGAGTTCCCATTGTCAGGAAATGGCAAAAATAGAGAAGTTACATCGCCAGCATCAAGCTATGCATGGTTCTGCTCATGATATGAGTCAGGACATGGATTGCCACTCCGACTTAAACGAGCACAAAGATGACTGTCCGGATTGTATTTATAGCTCTTGCCATAACCTGAGTAGCTGGATCGATGTGGAAATCTCGAAGTTATCTCTCCCTGAGATCCATGTTTTAGAAACTACTTTTATTTCTAATTATCAAGCCAAGCACCTTGCCGGGTATTGGCAGGAAATTCTGCGCCCACCTAAAGCTTAATCCTCGTTATTAATATTTCAAAAATCAAGGATTAAGTTATGTCGATTAAAATTAGTCAAAGCCTGTTATTGGGCTTAAGTTTAGTGATCTCGTCTTCATTATTTGCTGCTGTAAAAGAATACCAGCTGGTTATTGAAGAAGGTCCTGTTAATCTCACCGGTAAAACGGTACAACGTATTACAGTGAATGGAAAATTTCCTGCACCTTTACTGGAATTTGAGGAAGGTGATGAAGCTGTTATTCGCGTCAAAAACAAGCTAAAGAATAAAGAAAGCTCTCTGCATTGGCATGGTTTATTGCTACCCGGCCTGATGGATGGTGTCCCCGGTTTTAACGGGTTTCAGGGCATTGCACCCAATCAGGAATTTGTCTATCGCTTTAAAATTCGTCAGAGTGGAACCTACTGGTATCATGCCCATTCCAAGGGGCAGGAACAGGACGGCCTTTACGGCGCCTTTGTAATCTATCCCAAAAACCAGGCGGAAGTTCCTGCACATGAGCAGACCGAGCGTGATTATGTGGTCATGCTTTCAGAATTTCATGAGCAGTCCGGCCAGCAGATCATGAATAATTTAAAAAAATCTGCCGAGTATTATCAAAATCAGCGTGAAACTCTGAGCGATGTTTTTCAGCAAATCAAACGGGAAGGGCTTAAAGCCACCTGGAATGATCGCAAAATGTGGAACCAGATGCGCATGCTGAAAACTGATCTGTCTGATGTAACCGGCTATACCTTTTTGGTGAATGGAAAAACGCCTGAACAGAACTGGATGGGACAGTTTAAACCGAATGAAAAAGTGCGACTGCGTTTTATCAATGCCTCTGCCATGTCATTTTTTGATGTGCGTATTCCACAGTTGAAAATGACGGTGGTCAGTGCAGACGGACAGCCTGTCAAACCTGTAGTTGTCGATGAATTCCGCATTGGTGCCGCAGAAACCTATGATGTGATTGTGGAGCCCACTGCGGAACATTATCAGATTGAAGCTGAATCGATTGACCGTTCCGGTTTTGCGATTGGCAGCTTACAGAATGAATTAAAGCCAGCTCATCATGCCATACACAAACCTATATCCCGTCCTCGTGCCTTATTGACCATGGAAGATATGGGACATGGCAATATGCAGGGTGAAGCACACGAGCAGATGAATCATCAGAATCATGCTAGCCATGACATAAATGTTAAAAAAGATACTGAACATTCGATGATGGGACATAAGCAGCATGCATCAGCCAAAATTATCGAACAAGGAGAGGACAATCATACCGAGCATTCAGATACTTCATCCGCTATAGATCATGTGAATCACTCAAATATGACCGGGGATATGCAACATGAAAAAGATGCCAAAACTTTTACGCAGCAACCAGTTTACGGCTGGGCCAATGCCTCTACACCGGTAGGGCATAAAGCTTTGCAATATAGCGACCTCAAATCTTTAACTCCGCAAAAAGATATTCGCGACGCAGAAAGCGAATTGGTGATTCGTTTAGGCGGCACCATGGAACGGTATATCTGGACCATGAACGGCAAAAAATTTAATGAAGCAGAGCCGCTCAAAGTGAAATTTGGGGAACGGATCAGGCTGAAATTTATCAATGACAGTATGATGGCACATCCAATGCATTTACATGGCATGTTCATGCAGCTCGAAAATGGCCAGTCTGCAATAGATATGCCGAATAAACATACAGTGATTGTCCCACCTGGAAAAACCGTTACGACTTTGCTGACTGCAGATGAACTAGGTGAATGGGCGATTCATTGTCATCTGCTGTATCACATGACTGCCGGCATGATGAATAAACTGATCGTAGCAAATGTTCAGGAAAATGACGTTTCGACTCAGGATACTGTGCGGGAAGGTCATTCCAATCATCACATGCCAAAATCAGCAGAAAAACAAGGAGATGCTCATGCGCGCCATTAATCTTTGTTTGAAACCGGTTTTGGCTAGTGTATTGGCGTTGGGAAATATGGCTGTTTTTGCCGACGAAAGTTCTCAACAGCATGCTGATCATTCGATGCATCATCAACACTCTATCCAATCGTCAGAGCATCATTTAACTTCAGTAGCATCGGAAGTTGCTGAAAATTTAATTCCAGATTTAGCCTCAACCTATTCCAGCAAGCATGATCATCGCAAGGAACATGGAGGGCAAATTTATACACAGGTTAAACTGGACAATAAATGGATCGAAAATTCAGAGGGTGAGGGAGGCTTACAGTCCAAGAATGAACTTTGGATTGGCACGGATGAAAATAAACTGTTCATTAAACTCAAAGCTGACAAGCAGGAATCCAGCGCAACAGAATATGCAGTCCAAGCTCTGTATAGCCGGAATATTTCAGATTTCTGGGATGCTCAGGCGGGTCTTCGCTACCATCAGGAAAATTTGGGGCAACCTAATGCTGGGCAAGATATTGACCATGTAGATGCAGTATTTGGATTCCATGGACTGGCGCCGTATTTCTTTGAAACCAATACACATCTGTATCTTGGTGAAGATGATTTTATCGGACTTGAGCTAGAAACAGAACGTGATCTGCTACTCACACAAAAACTGATTTTGCAGCCTTATGTTGAAGTTGACCTCATTTTGAAGGATAAAGCAGCCAATGCTAAAAAGACTGGAATAAGTCATGCGGCATTCGGTCTGGAAACTCGTTATGAGATCAATAAAAAGATCATGCCTTACCTTGATATTGCTTATGAATATTCCAAGGGCAACGAGAAAACTTCATGGCAGGACGCATCTGATTCTGAACAGGGCTGGCGTTATGGAATCGGTTTAAGAATGATGTTCTAAACAGATATGTATGTAAGCTAATATTTATGAGGCGGGAAAATCATTTTCTCGCCTCATATACTCAGCTATATCTTATTCTTAAGGCCTCTATAAACTTTTATATTTTTCTTTGTTTTAAATTATTCATTTTCAGAATAAATATAAATACGATTGGACTTATAAAAACCCAAAGTGCCATAAAGCTAATACTACTACTGAATTGAGTTCGTAAAAGCAACAATACCAATAGAAAAAGACTGTCTGAGATCAATTTAACGATGACCGGATAACTCACAAGAAAAGAATATCGAGATTGTCTGGTTTTTAAAATCTGTTTTTCACTCACGGCATAGAAACCAAAACAGGCCATCCAGATCAGTCCTACTATTGCCATCCATATCATGAAGAAGACTCCTGCTGTGCAATTTTAAGCTTGGCCTGAATTTTATGAACGGCTTTTTGCTGGATAGGTGTAATTTTCTGATGTAGGAAGTAAGCGAGAAGTGCCAAGATCCAGAGCATCAGATCGATACGCAAAAACAGCCAATAGTTCGCAAAAGAATCCAGATAATGCTGGGACCACAAATAATACAGGTCGATGAGTGGAAGCATAAAAGCGGCACAGATGAGAATTTTAAGCTGCGTTTTCCATAAATGCTGTTGTGGCGTTAAACAGGCCAAGATAAAACTAATCAGCCAAATACTAAAGAAGATATAGATTTCATAATTTGTGGTGCCCACAGGAATGTGAATCAAACGGTTTGCATAAAGATAAGCCAGCATGGCAATAGGTAAACCAATTATCATGGTGATATTCAGACGATTCACCAGATAATATCCAAAGTGAAAACGATCCGATTTTTTCTGCATCTGTCGTTTCAGGCTCCAGAGCAATAATCCGGAAGCGATCATGGCACAGCCTAATATGCCTGAGAAAAATAGGGCGAAACGTAAAACAGGTTCGGCAAAACGTGCCATATGCAAACCATATACTCCAGCATTCAGGGTAGCAATTGCACTGTCATTACGGGTGTTTTCAAGCAATTTGCCTGTCGTCGCATTGAATACGAGTTGTGCCTGATTGCGGGTAATAGAATGATCTTTCAATTCGGTTAAGGTAATCTTTGCCAGCTGGGTATTCGGCTGCTTCACGGTAATATTGTCAAATTCTGATTTTCCCCAGTGCTGCTGCGCCGTAGTGATAAAATGTTGAATCGGTAACATCTCCGTTTTAATGGGCACAGCAGAGGGAGCAAGCACATTTTTGGTTCGGATTTCTTCAAAATATTGAAATGGATTTTCTGGATATAGCTGCTTCATGCCAGAAGGCAAAACAATATAAAAGAAAATAGCCAGTCCAGTAAAAGTCATAGTTAAAAAGAACGGTAGCGCAATGACGGAACTGACATTATGAAAATCCAGATAGGAACGTTGTCCTTTAAAAGCTCTCAGAGTAAAGAAGTCGGTCAGAATTTTTTTATGAGTAATGATTCCGGAAATCAGGGTCATCAACATGATGAATGCAGCAATGGTGACAATCAGACGGCCAATGGTATAAGGTACGCCATATAGCTGAAAATGAAAGTTATAGAAAAAATCTCCGCCCTGTGTAGCCGAAAGCGTTAATTCCTTACCTGTCATAGCATCCAGGGTTTTAAGTTGATAAGCACCCTCTGCAGTTTGCCAATAAATTTTATTAACCGGTAAATCATGATTTGCTACCCCGATATACCAGTTCTGTGCATCAGGTGCATGTTGCTGTAAATAGCTATAAGCAGTTTTTAAAGCTGTTTCCTGGTTCACCTGCATCATGACAAATTGTGGCTGCATCCACATTGTAATTTCATGGCGATAATAGGTAACCGCACCTGTTAAAAAGATCGCGAAGAGGAGCCAGCCAAAACTTAAACCTAGCCATGAATGTAGCCATGCCATAGATTGACGGACAGATTTATGCATGGTTTAACCTATGAAGCGGGAAATGACAAATAAAACAATGAGAGGAATCAGGCTATAGACTGAAAGTGTTTTAAGATTTTGGATACAGAAGATTCCAATCACAAAACAGACATAAAAAATCAGGGCAATAAAGGCAGCCAGATAAACCGATTCAGCTTTGGGTAAACTCGCCTGTAAAAAATAGGCCAGATCGAGAGCAATCAGATAACTACATAAATAACCAATACCAAAGCTCATGCCTAATCGATACAGGATAGCAAGTGGCTGAAGGGTAGAAATCATGGAAAGGCCTTTATATGAATCTGTATAAATAAATATTGAGGCAACTTAATGCACGAAGCTTAAGGTCGTGACCAGGTACTGTTTCTTATACACTTGCTGATTCAATTTTCCTGTCTTGTCTACTTCTTGACTCACCTCTAGTACATATTGACCCTTCCATGGCGTAGCAATATTAATTTGGCCATGCTTGTTGGTCGTATAGTTTTTAAGCCAGTGCTGTGGGGAATAGACAGTCACTTTGACATCCGCAGCGGGTTTACCCTGATACATGACTGTAAAAGTATTACTGTTCGGTTGAACCGGTACGATATCCAGTTCTGACTCTGCTTTCAAGTTTTGTCTGCCGGATTTGGCATGATAGCTCAGCAATGATTCTCCATAGATCAATTCATGACTGAGTTGGACATCTGTCTGGCCTTGGGTGGCATAGAGCAAATGATCCTGTTGCATTTGAGGACTAAAGGTCTTTCTAGACTGAATGGCCTTTGCCTGATTGAAAGACTTTAAGGCACCTTCTTGAGTCTCTTTGAGCTGTTCACTATATTCACCAAAGAATGCATGTGTTTTTGCATCTGAAGCACGTTCTAGCCAAAGCATATGGGCCTGAGCAGAAAGGGTCATTGACAGTCCAATTGTCAAAGTAATGATTTTTTTCATGAATTTTACCTGATTATTGTTTACATATAAGAAAATGAGCTCTGAATATTCTTTCAAAGCTCAAGCGAAAAATTAATATTTGAATTTTACGGCCACACTGTAATTTGCCGGTGCACCATAGAAGCCTTGCTGATTCGGGAAATTAAATAAGTATTTTTCATTGGTCAGATTATTCCCGTTGGCCTGCAAAGTAATGTGATCATTGAGTTCATAACTGGCCATCAGATTCACAAGCGCATATGCATCCTGTTTGATAATGCCTGCTTGTTGGGTAACAACACCCTCTGTAGCAGCTTCAGGAACTTCTAGATAAGTTTTATCCTGCCATTGCACACCAAGGCCCAGTTTCAGTTTTGGAATCTGTGGCACCTGATAGGTCGTTAAAAGATTAAAAGACTGGGTTGGATTGAAGGTACGCGCATCACCGCCATTGATCAGATCTTTCAGGCTAAACTGGGTATAACCAAAGCTTAAGTTAAAATGGTCGGTCAGTTGTCCCGCCAAGCCAAACTCGTAGCCTTGGGAACGCAGGTCACTGACCTGAGTTGTGCGTAAAGTCGGGATACCGTCAGAATCTCGCAACGGATAATTGCTTTGTTCTGTTCTGAATACGGCCATGTTGGCGGTGAGCTTATCATCTAGCCAAGAACTTTTAATCCCGGCTTCATAACTTTCACCTTCAACCGGTTTATTAATACTGCCATCCAGCGCTTTAGTTGTTTGTGGACGGAAAATTGAGGTATAGCTTAGATAACCTGTATATTCAGGACTAAATTCATAAGTCAGGCCTGCATAAGGTAATAGCTTATTCTCATCATAAATCGTGTCTGTTCCATAACTGCTGCCTGTACTTTCAGCCTGAACATAGTTGGCACCTAAAAGCAGTTTCAGATCGTCAGTCATATGTAAACGGGTGGCGGCATATAGGCTTTGGTTTTTTTGCCGGATGTGCATCTCACCACTGGTTTTTGACATATCCCAAACTGGTTCGGGCGGCGTAAAACTGGATAAATCTGTGGTAAGTGGGTTGGTAAAGCTGCCTGCATAACCTAACTCATTCAGATTGTTTTCAGCCCAGATATAACCAAAAGATGCCTCATGTTGTTGTCCCCAAAGTGGATAGGTGCCACTAAAACTCAGACTGGCCTGCTGTTCCTTGTTGTCATCAATATACATACCTGGATATAAGAAAATACCTGAAGTACCGTCAGCACCAGGTTTACCGGACAGGAATAAAAGTTTTGAATCCCGGTCAGTCCGTTTTTCCTCATAACTCAGTTTAGCTTTCCAATCAGCGCCAAGTTGTTGTTCGATCTCGGCAAAATAGTTTTTAATATTACTGTCCCAGTAGGCCCAGTCCGGACTGTAATTATAATTTCTTGAATAGCTTAACTGTTCACCTTCAGTATTGATTAAAGGATTAGAACCCCAATTGACCCCATTGGGATTATGATTCGTTTCGGTATAACCAGCAGTTATTAAGGTCAAATCAGTCAGGTCAGCCTCAACCACGGCACCAATTCCATTTTTTTCGAGTTCATAGTGATCCAGATAACTATCACCTGTCTGCTGATAGCCAAATACTCGGCCTCTGATTTTTCCATCCTGTGTCAGGGGAGAGGAAACATCCGCTTCATAACGTTGGGTATTCCATGATCCATAACTGGTATTAAACGCGGCCTGAAATTCCTGAGTAGGGCGTTTTCGAATCATATTAATGGTAGCGCCCGGATCGCCAATACCATTATTTAAGGCATTTGCACCTTTAACGATCTCTATACGGTCAAATAAAAAGCTGTCTGGATTGTCATTATTGTAGTTATAGCCTTCAAGCGGAATCCCAACGCCGTCTACCAATACGTTTGAGATTTCAAAACCACGTGATAGATATGAAGTTCGTTCGGTCTCCTGGTTACTTACAATGATCCCCGGTGAGTTGCGGAGTACATCACGGGTATTATCCAGTGCAAAGTCATCTAATTGTTGACGCGTCACTACATTCACTGTTTGTGGCGTTTCCTTAAGAGGAATATTTAGTTTAGAAGCTGTTGCAGAATTTTGAATAATATAGCTTTTAGTCTGTTCAGAGCTTTCTGTTGTTTGTGCTGCATCAGTGACTATCGTGATGGTAGGAAGTTGCTGACTATTTTCTGCAAAACTTTGCTGTGTCATCAATATGGCAAAACTGAGCAAAGATAGCTTGAAAGTTGGATGATTGGTATAAAACATTTTAATGAATGTAAATGATAATAATTATCGCTAATGTTATTGATTAGATATTTTTAAATCAATCTAAATACAATAGGAAATTTAAATTAAAAATTACTCATTGATAGAGGAATACTTTGCAGTTAAAGCAGATTAAAAGAAGAAGGGGTTAAGATTTTGCTTAAAATAAAAACGATTTATTTTAGTAAAATAATATGTAAATTATTGACTTCATATTAATTTTTTAAATTTATAAAGTATATTCGCTAAATTTTTTTCATGTAGAGAATGAGATTAATGCTCAAATATAAAAAGAAAAATGAAATAAAAAAAAGCCATCACATTGATGGCTTTTTATAAATGATATTGATCAATAAGTTTTATAAGGCAAGAACTTGCCAGACAATACGACATTGACACGGTCGCCATTCGGATTTTCTTCGCGTTGAATATCCATACTAAAATCAATCGCGCTCATAATACCGTCACCAAATTCTTCATGAATCAGTTCTTTAATGGTAGAACCATATACATTCACCACTTCATACCAACGATAAATTAAAGGATCGGTCGGTACGCTGGTTGGCAGGGAACCTTTATATGGCACGATCTGTAGCCATGCAACGGCTTCATCACTTAAGCCAAAAATCTGACCAATCTTTTCTGCTTGCTCTTTATTAAACGCCATCTGACCTAAACATGCAGCGGTTACCCATTCTTTAGAAAGACCAATCTCTTTGGCAACATCTGACCACTTAATTGACTTTAAAACTTTCGCTGAAATGATCATGTCAGTTACTTGTTGACGATGGGTAATCATAATCCTCTCCAAATTATTCTCAAATGAATGTATGCAGAACGCATAATGCAGATATCATGCCAACAGCATTCTAGAGTTCATGCTAAATAGAAAATGAATATTTAAGTGATTGTTAATTATTTGTGGCATAGCTTTTGCTTCTATTTCGATATACATGGCAACGACGCCATTCACCATTACCTGTTCTAATATTCAAGGCAACGGCGCCTAAGGTCTTCAATGATCTTAGGCGTCTTTTTTTCGAAAAACAGGTCCGTATATTGAAAAAGAGGACGACAACATGGCATATCTTGCTCCTGCGGAGTTTGCAAAAAAAGTAGTAGATGCGGGTGAATCCAAGCTTCATATGGCAACCCGTGATGTTTTGATTCGTGCCTTTATGGCAGGTGCGATTTTGGCCTTGGCAGCCGTATTTGCAATTACGATTGCAGTGCAAACTGGTGTGCCACTGATTGGCGCATTACTGTTTCCTGTCGGCTTCTGCATGTTGTATTTATTGGGCTATGACTTGCTAACCGGGGTATTTGTATTAACACCGCTGGCATGGCTGGATAAACGTCCTGGCGTAACCTGGGCACGCATTTTAAAAAACTGGGGACTGGTATTTTTAGGTAACTTTACTGGGTGTTTAGTCGTTGCAGTACTGATGGCTGCTGTTTATACCATGGGCTTTGCGACTGATCCGAATCCAGTCGGTGAAAAGATTTCTCATATTGGTGAAGACCGTACCTTAGGTTATGCGGCTTATGGTTTCTCAGGTTGGATAACTATTTTTATTCGCGGCATGCTGTGTAACTGGATGGTGTCTTTAGGGGTGATTGGTGCGATGATGTCAACTACAGTGAGTGGCAAGTTCATCGCAATGTGGATGCCAGTGATGCTGTTCTTTGCCATGGGCTTTGAACATTCAGTGGTAAACATGTTCCTGTTCCCATTTGCCATGATGATGGGTGGTGACTTCTCGATTGCAGATTATTTCCTGTGGAATGAATTACCGGTTGCTTTAGGTAATCTGGTAGGGGGTTTAGTCTTAACAGGTCTGGCACTTTACACCACACATGTACGTACTGGCGCGAAAAAAGAATTCTAATAATGAATCATTTTTAAAGGGATCAATATGATCCCTTTTTGAGTTTTCAATATGAAAAAAACATTAAAAGTCGCTATTGGACAGTATTCTACGGCTGGTATTAAAGATCAGAATCAGGATTTTTATGGCATCTATTTGCCAGAAGGTCATGTACTGAAGCAAAAAGGTATAGGCTGTGCGATTGCCGACGGGATCGGCAGTAGCAATGTCAGTCACATTGCCGCAGAAACAGCCGTTAGCAGTTTTCTCTCTGATTATTATTCGACTTCGGATGCCTGGAGCACTCAGACTTCAGCAGCACGGGTGATTCGTGCCACTAATTCATGGTTATATGCACAAACTCAACAAAGTCAGGGACGTTTCGATAAAGATCGGGGCTATGTCTGTACCTTATCCGCACTTATTTTAAAGCAGCATCAGGCGCATATTTTTCACGTCGGTGATAGTCGTATTTATCGAATCCGAGATGGTGAAATTGAATTATTAACCCATGATCATCGCGTCTGTCTGTCTTCGACAGAACATTATCTCAGTCGTGCCTTAGGGGTGGATTATCGTATTGAAATTGATTATCAAAGCCTTGAACTAAAAGAAAAAGATGTCTTTCTACTCATGACTGATGGGGTTTATGAGTTTGTTACAGACCAACAATTATTAGATTTCACCTTAGCAGCAGATCACTTAAATCAGCTTGCCAAATTCCTGGTTGAACAGGCTTTAAAACAGGGCAGTGATGATAATTTAAGTCTTCAAGTGCTCCGTATTGAGCAGTTGCCTGAACCAGATCAGTTTTATATGCACCAGGATTATGTCTTTCCACCCCAGCTCAGCAAAGGTGAAGCATTTGAAGGCTATGCCATTGACAAAATCCTGCACCAAAATCACCGCAGTTGCCTGTATTTGGCACACGATCATGATCGGCAACCGCTAGTGATTAAAACTCTGGCAGTAGATTTACAACAAGATGAACAGGCTGTTGAACAGTTTCAACTTGAAGACTGGGTTTCAAAGCGTCTTAAGCACGAAAATCTGCTGCAATGTTATCCGCATCAATCAGAGAAAAAATATTTATTCCAGAGTTATGAATATTTGCAGGGAGAAACCTTAGATCGCTGGCTGCATCAACAGAAAAAGCCTTTGCAGATGGAAGATATTCTCCCTATTTTGCAGCAAACAGCATTGGCCTTAAATGCAATGCACCGACTGGAAATGTTGCATCAAGATGTACGTCCTGAAAATGTTATGGTCTTAAACGTTGATAATACACTTAAAGTCAAACTGATTGATTATGGTTCAACTGCTGTACGAGGTTTAGTCGAAATTAATCCTAAACATGTGAATCGGCCACTTGGTACCTTGGCATTTATGGCACCTGAATATTTCATTGAACATTCACCATCGATTCAGTCCGATCAATTTTCTTTGGCAGCCATGGCTTATTATTTACTGACTAAACAGCTTCCTTATGGTACAGATTTAGCTCGATGTAAGTCATTGAAACAGATGAAAAAAGTTCAATATCATTCCATTCAAAAATATCGGCCGGATTTACCACTCTGGTTAGACCAGATTCTAAAAAAGGCACTGAATATCGAGCCGATGCATCGTTATGAGGCATTGACTGAATTGATCCATGATCTGGAACACCCATCCAAGGAATTATTAAAATCCAAAGCTCCTACCATGATTGAACGTGATCCTTTACGTTTCTGGCAAATCAGTTGTGCTGTATTAGGACTTTTACTTTTATTAAGTATTGCATGGCCATTTATTTAAGAAGATTGGAGTGAATATAAGTAAAAAATTAGACCGTGTTCTATGCTTTGGGCAGCTTGCGTCACTAGTATATTTACGGCAATCAATCCACAACCAGAAACTACAAGAACTATATCATTACGATTTCAACCACCTTTTAAAATGGGAGAGATAAAAACAAAAAGCAAGGAAATACCATGGCGGCTCAATTTCTCCTATCAGCCTTAAGTACCGTAATCATATTGGCATTTACCGGCTATACAGTTTCATCCAAAACACCTGTAACAGATAGTTATGGCGCTCAGCCGTCTTTACCTGAACCAAAATCAAGACTGTTTCCGGTCGTCAACATTGCCCCTGCAAAAGGTTGGCCCGAAGGTGTCATGCCGACGCCAGCACCAGGTTTAAAAGTGCAAGCATTCGCACAAGGCCTTCAACACCCGCGCTGGTTATATGTATTGCCGAATGGAGATGTACTGGTAGCTGAAACTGATGCTCCACCTAAGCCCGAAGACAGTAAAGGGATTAAAGGCAAAATCATGAAAATGGTGATGAGAAGAGCAGGATCATCCTATCCAAGCGCCAACCGTATTAGCCTGCTGCGTGACAGTAATCAAGACGGCATTGCTGACCAGAAAACGGTATTTCTGTAAAATTTAAACTCGCCGTTTGGAATGACCTTAGTGGGTAATATGCTTTATGTCGCAAATACAGATGCTTTAGTGCGATTCTCTTATCAGCCAGGTATGACCCAGATCAAAGAAAAAGGAACTAATGTATTAGACTTGCCTGCAGGCCCTTTAAATCATCACTGGACGAAAAATGTTATTGCCAATCCTGCAGGCAAGAAGCTCTACATTACGGTAGGCTCTAATAGTAATGTGGCTGAAAATGGCATAGCTCAGGAAGAAGGACGCGCCCTGATCATGGAATTGGACCTTTCTACAGGTCAAGCCCGGCCGTTTGCTACAGGCCTGCGTAATCCCAATGGCATGGACTGGCAGCCTCAGAGTGGAGCCTTATGGACTGTAGTGAATGAGCGTGATGAGCTGGGCAATGATCTGGTTCCTGATTATATGACCTCAGTAAAAGATGGCGCTTTTTATGGCTGGCCTTATAGTTATTATGGCCAGCATGTGGATACCCGGGTAAAACCGCAAAAGCCTGAACTGGTCGCGAAAGCAATTAAGCCAGATTATGCATTGGGGAATCATACTGCATCACTGAGTCTGACATTTTATAAGGCTAATTTAATATCCCAATATCGTGATGGTGCACTCATTGGCCAGCATGGTTCCTGGAATAGGAAACCTCATAGTGGTTATAAAGTTATTTTTGTGCCATTTCAAAATGGTCAGCCTTCTGGTCAGCCTCAAGAGGTTCTGACCGGATTTTTAAGCAAAAATGGAGATGCATTTGGTCGGCCTGTGGGTGTAGCTACAGATGCTCAAGGCGCAATATTAGTTGCTGATGATGTAGGGAACGTGATTTGGCGAGTATCACCGAATCAATAAATAAGTAGATGCTAATAAAATAAAAGCCTTATAGTCTCTCCCAAAACTATAAGGCTTAGCGGCTGTAGTCTCTACTTTTATCACTTACCATCCCAGTAAGTTCGCTGTCTTTCGACTTTATTATCATTGTAATGCGATTATTATCAGCTTTCCTTGCTGACTCTTTATGTGAAACATAATGTCAAAAATTGAGGAAACAGGATATAGAGTATTTGCTCCAATCTATGTAAGTCAAAACTTACAAAAAATAATATATTTATACAAAATTTAACATTATGTGAATATTCTTATATTTTACAAAGGTTTTTGAAGATAAAAATCAGTCAATAGTAGTGTATAAATAACTATTTTCCAGCTATAAACGGCATTAAAATTAAAAGATATGATTTAAAAATCATCTTTTGCTTCAGGTTTGGCAGCTAGGGTTCCAGTTTATAGAAGATATTTATGAACACTTTAACTAAGGTAATTGATGGATCTGATTTCTCTGCCATATATGTGGTCGGGGATCTGCATGGTTGTTACAGCTTGCTCATGCAAGAACTGGAGAAAGTTCATTTTAATTTTGAGAAAGATCTACTGATTTGTACCGGAGATCTGGTCGATCGTGGTAATGAAAACCTGGAATGTGTTTCATTGGTTAGTCAACCCTGGTTTTATTGCGTTCGCGGTAATCATGAGGAAATGTGTATCAAGGGCCGTGACGATGCATGGATTCAAGATATGCATGCGCAGAATGGTGGTGAGTGGTTCTATCTTTTATCAACCGAAAAACAGGATGAACTCAGTGAAATTTTTTCTGCACTTCCTTTGGCCATTGAACTAAACCTCGAGTATAAAAAGATTGGCATTTTACACGCAGATATTGCGCTTAATGACTGGAATATATTTAAAAAGAAAATTGCAAAAGGTGAAAGTAGAATTCCAGGCTTAACTTCAGCATATACCAATGCTCTTTGGGGTAGAGGGAGAATTCGCAATCATTCTTATCGCTATGGAACCGTTAAAAATATCGATGAGATCTATCTGGGTCATACGATTGTAAAAAACCATACCCAAATTGATAATTGCCACTATATTGATGTTGGTTCTTCTTATACGCAGAAGTTGTGTGTCATTAGAATAAATGATGCAAACTAGGTGCTACAGCAAGAGCCAATTGAAAGACACATCAATAATTTTTACCTTTAAAATTAAATTGATAGCTCATTTTTATAAAAGGCGATCTATATTTATTTTTGAATGGGAAACTGTATTTTGTTCTATTTAATTTTGAGTAAGTATTCATACAATTAATTCATCTATAGTGAATTTCTCTCATCTTTTACTGAATTTATATCGTTTTACTCATCTCTAGATTCACGTTTAAATGAAGTTATACAGAAATTTGGCTTTATTTAAAAATTTAGGATAGTGAATCTCCATGGATAATCAATTTACATGCTCAATCAAGCGCATCCGTTTCGATGAAAATTATCAACCAGCAGACAACACACGTTTAACCACAAACTTTGCCAATCTGGCACGTGGTGAAAGTCGACAGGAAAATCTGCGCAGAACTCTGGCCATGATTAATCAGCGTTTTAATTCATTAGCGACAAGTGATAATCCTAAAGGCGACCGTTATTCCCTTGAAATTGACATTATCTCTGCGGAACTTGATGTCGAAGGCCATGGTCAAACTTTCCCTTTTATCGAGATGCTGAAAAGTACCGTCATTGATCATAAAACCAATAAGCGCATTGAAGGCATGATTGGCAATAGCTTTTCATCTTATGTACGTGATTATGACTTTAGCGTTGTATTGCCATCCATCAGCGATAAAACTGATGCAAAGCTTGACGACTTTGGTGATTTGCACGGCAAACTTTATCAGCATTTAATTCATTCAGATGTGTTTAAGGCCGAGTTTAAGAAACAGCCGGTGATTTGCCTGAGTGTATCTACCACGAAAACCTATTACCGTACTGCACATGTGCATCCTGTACTCGGTGTGGAATATAAAAATGATGATTATTCACGTACAGATGCATACTTCAGAAAGATGGGCTTAAGCGTTCGCTATTTCAAACCTGAACATGGTAATGCACCGTTGGCATTCTATTTTGCCGGTGACTTATTGCGTGATTACACGGACTTCGAACTTATCAGTGCGATCAGTACCATGGAAAGTTTCCAGAAGATTTATCGTCCTGAAATTTACAACACCAATTCGCCTGCAGGTTTGATCTATCAACCAAGTCTGAATTATCAGGATTATTCGTTGACACAAATCGTTTACGACCGTGTGGAGCGTAGTCAATTAGCGGTTAAGCAGGGCAAATGGACAGAAGAAAATTTTATTAAGCCGTATAAAGACATTCTTGAAAAGTGGGCCGCAAATTTTACTGTAGATAATGCTCATCAAGAGCATACTGCCTGAATGAAGAAATAAATTAACGAATATAGAGATAGAAGATTAGACATGAGCATTTTACTCCCAACATCTACAGCTGGCAGCTTGCCGAAACCGTCTTGGCTTGCCGAACCTGAGCAACTTTGGTCACCCTGGAAACTGGAAGGCGAGCAGCTCCTTGAAGCCAAGCGAGATGCTTTGAGCTTGTCCCTACATGAGCAACTACAGGCAGGCATTGATATCGTCAGTGATGGCGAACAAACCCGTCAGCACTTCGTGACCACCTTTATTGAACATCTGGAAGGTGTGGATTTCGAAAAGCGTGAGACGGTGCGTATTCGAAATCGCTATGATGCGAGTGTGCCATCCGTCGTGGGTGCTGTCGCTCGCAAGAAACCTGTATTTGTAGATGATGCCAAGTTCTTGCGTAGTCAAACTAAGCAGCCAATCAAATGGGCGTTGCCGGGTCCAATGACCATGATCGATACGCTTTATGATGCTCATTATAAGAGTCGTGAAAAACTGGCTTGGGAATTTGCAAAAATCCTGAATCAGGAAGCACTTGAACTCGAAGCAGCAGGTGTAGATATCATCCAGTTTGATGAGCCTGCATTTAATGTATTCTTTGATGAAGTAAATGACTGGGGCATTGCCACATTAGAACGTGCGCTTGAAGGTCTGAAATGTGAAACAGCAGTACATATCTGCTATGGCTATGGTATTAAAGCGAATACGGACTGGAAGAAAACCTTGGGTTCGGAATGGCGCCAATACGAAGCAGTGTTTCCGAAACTGCAAAAGTCCAAGATTGATATTGTTTCACTTGAATGCCAAAACTCTCATGTACCGATGGATCTGATTGAATTGATTCGTGGCAAAAAAGTCATGGTCGGCGCCATAGATGTCGCAACCAATCAAATTGAAACACCAGAACAGGTTGCAGATACTTTACGAAAGGCGCTTCAGTTCGTGGATGCTGACAAGCTGTATCCTTCAACCAACTGTGGTATGGCACCTTTATCGCGTCAAGTCGCACAAGGCAAACTGAATGCTTTAAGTGCTGGCGCAGCTATTGTTCGTCAAGAACTGACAGCCTGAGTATTCATTTGTCTTAAGAGCTGTATAAGGAATACATGTACTTTTACCGCTCTTCATCAAAGCGATAGTCAATTAGGGATTTAAGAGATGATTGAAGCGACTGACTTTAGAAATGCCATGTCCTTACTCACCACAGCAGTGAATGTCATTACAACCTCGGGTGAGACAGGAATGCATGGTTTTACGGCATCTGCAGTATGCAGCGTGACTGATACACCACCGACATTGCTGGTCTGTATGAATCAGTCATCTCGTTCACATGTGCATTTTATTGAGAACAAAATTTTGTCAGTGAACGTCTTAGGTCCACAGCACGAACAGATTTCTAATGCATTCGCATCCAGCAAATTCAGTTCTGAACGAAGATTTCAATTAGGTTCTTGGACAATACTAAAAACAGGCTCACCTGTACTAGGCGATGCATTAGTGAGTTTTGACTGTGAAATCGAGAATATCCAGCAAGTAGGGACACATAGTATCTTTATGTGTCGAGTGGTTGCGATTCAACGGAGCGAACAAGATCAGAGCCTGGTGTATTTTAATCGTACTTACCATTCGGTTGGACAGTTAGAATTTGCTTGAATGAAAATGAGAAAAATGACAATAAGATAATGTGGATTTTCTCATTTTTAAGATTTGTATCGAATTTAACAAATCAAAAGCAATCGATATTCACCCTCATTTTCAAGCGGAGCCCGATGTACACAAGGTAGGGCTCTTTGGGCTGGATGATCGACTGCCAATCGCCAAAGATGTCCCTGACCTAAATTTACAGGTTTTGCATTAGGCTTAGGTTGATAATGCAGATCAAAGAAATACTCTTCCAGAAAACCTTCAAATCCGGCTTCTGGGCCATCATATAATTCTTTCAGCTTTGCCCTGATTTCTGGAATCAGAATCTTTTGTTCCACCTGATCATTAGGCAAGATATCGCTTGCAGCACCATGATAGGTACATAAGAAAGTATCTGTTTCAATCGGAGAGCGATCGACATGGAATGAATAGACATCTGTAGTAATGAAATCGAGCTCATTATCCCGTTCATAGCATTTGAGCAGATTGAGTGAAGGGGAAGCGCCGTAGTCAGTCAGTAGCTGTATATCTTCTAAGATAATCTTTCTTGCCAGATGACCGCTTTCTGACAGCTGGAGTTTCATAAGATCATCAATTGAAACTTCAGTCATATTTTCCTGTAAATGAAGCTTATTCACGATCTCGGCAAAATCACCCGCTAAATTTCTAGACCAGCAAATCGCATTCATCGCACCCTTAAAATCCGAATTAACGAGTTCTGAAAAGTTTGAGACTACACGAATTTGATTATTGCCTGAAAATTGATTATGCATGCTTAAGTGAAATGACTTATGAACTATGCCTAATATTACCCTTAGATTCCTCAAAATAACTTTATGAGCTCATAAAAAAAGAGATTTTAAAACCTAAAATCTCTTTCCTTTCACAGTATCTTAATTTTCAGCTTGTGCTTTGGCTGCAATATTACTTTTATAGATAAAAAATAGTGCAACAGCTAATAGGACAATTGCTGCTAGTCTGGATCCATCTAAATGAATCACCGGATTATTCAACCATCCAAAATGATCGATGAGCAGACTCATTAATAACTGGCCACTAATGACGGCGACAGTGGTGGCAGCAGCGCCCAGTCTAGGCATAGCAAATACAATCGTAAGCATATAGGCCACGCCAAAAAATGCACCTGTTAATTGCCATCTTGGGGCTGTGAATAAATTCAATGCATGGTTGGGTTCAAGAAAGAAAGCGATTAGAAAACTGACTAGAGCACCTAAGACAAATGTCAGCCAAGAACTTTCTAATACACCTACTTTAGCACCCAAACGACCATTAATTGAAGATTGAGCACATAAAACTGCTCCGCCAAAAATAACGACTAATAACATTATATAAATCATGGAGAAGCTTCCTTATTGAATAAGCCATAATGCAGCTAAAATAGCCACCAGCGCGCCAATACGATATTTATCTACAGCCCGTTTATGGCTACCTAACAAACCCCAGTGATCAATAATAAGACTGGTCGCAACCTGGCCAAACAGGATCCCCACCATGGTCAGGCCAACACCAATATGAGGTGTCGCTACAGTTAAAGCAACCACATATATAGGGCCTAATATACCGCCAGTCAGTTGCCACCGTGGCTGCTTGAACATGAGAGAAAGCTTTGGACGGCTGAAGATCAACCCCAAGGTTAAGAGCAGTGATCCGATCGCGAAAATTCCCAAGGTCGCCCAGAAATGCCCAATTTCTTCCCCGAGTGGACCCAGTAAACCCGCTTCAACAGATAACCCCATACCTGCAAGAACGACTAATGGGAAAATCCACAACTGTTTCATATATGCTTTCCAAAGGAAGAAAGCAACGAATTATATTCTCTTATTTAAAAGCTACAATTCCGCAATTTTTCAAAACATAATTGCTATTATGACAATAATAAAATGATTGAATTAAATTCAGGGATAGATCAAGTATGCAACTCAATGCATTACGCTATTTTGTGATGGTGGCAACGACAGGCAGTTTTTCAGCTACGGCAAAGCATTTTCAGGTTCCATCTTCCTCAGTATCTCGTTTTATTTCCAAACTTGAACAGGAAATTGGGCAACAACTTTTTTATCGTAATACACGCTCTGTCCGGCTGACTGACATAGGAGAAAAGTACTTTGTGCAAATTAAGGAAGTGCTTGATACGCTAGATCTAGCCAATGAAGAAATTTCTGGTAAAAATGCGATCAGAGGGTTAATTCGTATTAATACAGCGGTTGCGCTGGGAAGGCTACATATATCGCGTATAGTGAATAAATTGCATGATAGCTATCCAGATCTTTCAGTCGAGCTAATCTTGACGGATACTTTTATTGATCCTGTACAAGAAGGCGTAGACATTGCGATAAGGATTGGCTCATTACAAGATTCAGCATTAATTGCACGCAAGGTCTGTGATCAACAATATGTGCTGTGTGCGAGCCCTGCATATCTTGGAAAGTATGGAACTCCACATTCCCCACACGAGATTCAGAATCATCAATGTCTGGTGTATAAGGGCGTTTCAGGCAGCCAACGCTGGTATTTCCGTCAACAGGAGCATGACACTCCGATTTTAATTGAGCCACAAGGACCTTTAAGAAGCAATAATGCAGAAGTCCTGGTAGATGCGGCATTGGAAGGACGGGGGATTGTCTTATTTCCAACCTGGATTTTTACGGAAGACTATTTCAAAACACATAAACTGGTTCAACTCCTTCCTGACTGGATCAGTACAGTAGAGCCTTATTCTATAGGGATTCATCTGGTTTCTCCCGAAAACAGAATTCGTTCACAAAAAGTCAGAACTGTGCTTGATTTCATTTTAAAAGAAATTGGAGATCCGCCGTACTGGGATAATATTCTTAAATTATAAAATTTTTATGATCTAATTAGAGAAAGCTTAATTGATTTCTTAGTTATCTTTTTTCGATCAAGAAGGGTTCTAAAGCAGAGCTAAGATTAAAAGCATAAAATGGATGAATTTATACGTTTTTAGATTTTATCTACACATTGCAATTGCAAAATTCTTAACTTTCCTTAAATGTATCTGCATTATTGCTATAAATCTAAAATTAAAATAAAAAAGCCTATCTCATTCGAAATAGGCTTTTTTACCTCTGAGGAATCTTCTCGCCATTTAATTCAGTAAGAATGCTATGGCTTAAAGACTGATAATCATATTATGAGAATATGAATAGTTTTTCAAACATAATTTAAATTTTATTTGGTTAAATTATTACGAATGTCACTTGTGCTTTCAGGATGGTGGAGGAGCTTCTTTTCAATAATCTGTGCTTTCTCCTGAAGAATTTGTACTAATTTTTCCAGATTTACAAAATCAAATCTATTTTTTGAGGCTAATAAAGTAAGCGCTAAGGGCGGTTCTTTAAGAGAGAATTTAACTGGGACAGACAAACCTGCAACTTGAGGATCAAGTTCACCACTAGAATAATAATACCCCTGTTTTTTGATCTTTCTCATTTGTTCCAGAAAAGCGGTTTCATTCTGCACAAATCCTACTTCTGCAAATGCATCTGCATAACGTTGGTAATAGTCAAGCAACGCTTGTTTCGGTAAATGTGCCATGATGACTTTTGAAGATGAACCCACATAGACAGGACGTGGACAACCGCGTCCGAATGAAAGCAGATGTGCATTTTTAAAGACTTCGTCATGTAAGTCGATACAAGAATCATAATTGAGATGAGTCAATATACAAGAGAACTCAGTCCGTTCGACGATTTCCTGCATAAAGGGAATGCTGATCTGAACCAAAGGATCAGTTTTTCTTGAAATATAATCCAGAACAGCAATTTTCGAACCCAGCGTATAGTCACCGGATGTGCCACTGATTCGCTGTAATAATTCAGCCGATACCAATTCTTTTAAATAGCGATAACTGGTAGGTTTGGAGAGGTTTAATTCTTCACTGATGATATCTACATTAATCACTGAACGTGATAATGAAAATAGATCGAGAACCGTAAGAATTTTTCCAAAACTTGCTTGCGCCATAAAAAAAACCTGAAGTGCTGACTATTGAAAAAGGTGATGACTCACTTTAGCTTAAAAGAGGGTAGTAGAGGCAACTATTTACCTAAAATTCTCGAATCATGAGGATATAGGAAGAAAAGAGATAAATATTCAGCTTAACGGCCTATGCAATGATAAAAAATCATACTTATTCTCATATAGAGATATTTTTATTGACAATAAAGCGTTTATTTGAAAAAATTACTTACACAAATATCCAATGATGAATAATTAAGCAAAGCATTATCTTTTGCTTTTTATATTTTCATCAACCAGTTTCAGTTTAATCAGCTGAATATTCTAATTTTATAGACTTTCAACAAGTAAAAATTTTGTCACTGAGTTCTTTGGGCTTGGTGGGCAGGTTATTTGCTTTAGAAAATAAAATAAGCTCTTAGAGAGAAACCATGCTGCTTATAAAATCTTTACTCGCATTTCGTCCAAATAAAATGGACTGGATTTTTGCGACTAAAACGTTTGTGGCTGGTATTTTGGCGCTCTACGTTGCGTTGAGTTTAGATCTTGCTTATCCGATTTGGGCTATTGGCACAGTTTTCGTTATTGCCAATCCTTATACGGGAATGACCGCTTCAAAAAGTATCTATCGTGTACTAGGTACTTTATTAGGCGCAATTGTGGCAGTTGCAGTTACTCCTTGGCTAATCAATACCCCGTGGTTGTTTACGCTGTTTTTATCCTGTTGGGTTGGTCTTTGCTTATATTTCTCTCTGCTTGATCGTACACCGCGCAGTTATATACTGATGCTGGCTGGATATACGACAGTCATCATCTGCTTTAATATCATTTACTTTATTGATACTGCTTCATTATTTGATATGGCGGTAGGACGCTTTCTGGAAATTACTATTGGCGTCGTTTGCAGCGCGATTGTGACGACGACCATATTTCCAATGCATATTGGCCCCGCAGTGAAAAGTCGTGTCAGTAAAACCTTAGCGGATACTCAGCAGATTTTTAATAAAATTCTATTAGAACCACGTCAAGACCAGAACTATACAAAAGCTTTAAGCCAATTGGCTGCAGATATTGCAGATATTCATGTCATGGCTGTGCATTTAAGCTATGAAAAATCAGCTCTACAGGGAATGACCAAACCACTGCAGGAAATGCTGAACCAGATCACAATGCTGGTGAGTAATTTGGTGGCAATGTCTGAACGCATGCAACAGTTAGACTTCATTGATACAGAATATCGCCAGTCATTAGCAGATTTACATTCTAAAATTAATACATATCTAACAGATGAACATCTATTAAAAGAGTCTGAACTGAATCAGCTTCCTGCTGATTTTGAAACAGATTTCCTGAAAATTTTTGAACATTCAAAAGATGGTCAAATTGTGATATTGAAAAGCTTGAAAATGGATATCCGCCATTTCATTCAGAATATCCATGCAATTAAGTTGATCTGGCAGCGAATCCAACAGGGGGATACTTCACTGCCTGAAATGATTGTTCCACTTACTACAAACTATCCAACTTTACATCGTGATCATGGCGTAGCAGTGCGGGGCGGGGTTTCTGCATGCCTCACAGTTTTTATTGCTACTGCCTTTTGGATCTTAAGCGGCTGGAAAGCTGGATTTATGCTGGCTGAAATGGCTGCGATCAGTGCATGTATCTTAACGGCGCTGGATAATCCGGTGCCTGCATTGAAGCTGTTTATTCGCAGTAGCTTATATGCTTCGATCGTAATCTTCATATATGCCTATGGAATTTTTCCAAATATTATAGAATTCTGGCAGTTAGCGCTTGTACTTGCACCATTCTGCATATATTGCCTGATGCTTTTTTTGCATCCACCCTTGGTTGGAATTGGTTTGCCGTTGTTGATGGGTACGATCATGGGACTGAATTTTCAGAACCGTTATACCCTGGATCAAATTTCTTTCTTCGATGCAGCGATTGGTACAGTGATTGGGCCAATCATCGCTGTATTTATTATCCATATGATCCGTGCAATGTCTCCAGATATAACCGTAGAGCGCATTTTGGCCATTCATAACCGAGCCATTCGTCAGGCACTGTATATTCCTTATGGGGTACGGTTCCGTATTCATTTACGTACGATGATTGACCGCATCGGGGTATTAAATACTAAAGCAGTAGAATCTGAAGATCTGAAAAATAAAATCAATCAGGCACTCATTGAATCCAGCGCCGTAGTGGATCTGGCACGGTTACAGGAACTCATACTCAAGTTACCTGAACAGCAGCTTTTGACCCAGCAACTCGAAGATCTTCAAATACAGCTGGATGAGTATTTCCGTGCCAAAGAAATTGGACAAAATTATGATGCTGCCTTCACACAGTTAATCAACAAAATACAGGCTCTAGAAGCAGATCTCATCATGCAGGAACATACAGATGTTGTAGAACGGCTGCATATTTCACTCAACAATATTCGTAGCAGTTTATGTCATATCAAGACACCGCCAAGATATGCAGGCGCAGGAGATTAATACATGGGAGAGCTGAATATCTATGGTGTGTATGTGCCAATTTTATTGATTCAAGCTGTGATTGCCTATGTTCTGCTTAGAATCTTGATGAAATGGCTGGACAAACTAGTCGCGAATGACTGGATCATCATGCCAAATATCTTCTACTTATGCATTTACGTACTTTTGCTGGGCGCCGTCCATTGGGCAGGCTTATTACTATGAGGCCTGATATTAAAATGATTGAGGAAAACCGTATATGACATCTGTCAATTTACGCAAATATTTGCGACCTGTACTTTTGACGGTAGTGGCTGTTCTCGCCATTTTAGTGATTCGACATATCTGGAATTATTATAATTCTGAGCCATGGACGAGGGACGGGCGTGTACGTGGTGATGTTATTCAGGTGTCATCAGATATTTCAGGCCTGGTCACAGAAGTACTGGTGCAAGATAACCAGACCATCAAGAAAGGGCAGCCATTATTTAAAATTGATGTTGAACGTCAAGAACTAGATGTTCAAGAAGCTCGTGCGGATCTTGCGAAAGCAAAAGCAGGTTTAGCGCAAGCTGAGGCTGAACTGGCGAATGCTAAAGCCAATGTCGTGAAATCCCAAGCGAGTATTCATCTGGCAGACAAGAATGCGAGCCGTTATTCAAGTTTAATGGATGGTGCTATTTCAAAACAGGAACAGGATCAGATTTTTGCTGCACGAGATGAATCACATGCCGAGCATGAGCAGTCCTTAGCTGCAATCGAACAGGCCAAAGCGAATATCGAACAGCAAAAGGCATTAATACAAGTCGCTGAAAATAACCTCAATCTCGCGCAACTTAATTTACATCGTTCAGAAGTTGTTGCTCCGGCAAATGGCACATTATCAAATTTTGAATTAAAAGAAGGGAACTATGTCAAAGTTGGCCAAGCGGTTGCAGCATTACTAGATCGCAAACAGCTCTATGTAGTGGGTTATTTTGAAGAAACGAAACTGGATAAAATTTATGTGGGAGCACCTGCCACCATTCAGCTGATGGGTGATTCGCAAAAACTTAAGGGCCATGTGCAAGGTATTGCCTCGGGGATTGAAGATCGCGAACGTACTGCCGGTTCAGGTCTTTTAGCGAATGTGAATCCAACCTTTAGTTGGGTACGTTTAGCACAACGTGTCCCTGTTAAGATTATTCTGGATGAATTACCAAAGAATGAACTTGCCTTCGTTGCAGGGCGAACAGCAACAGTGCATATAGAAAAGCAAGGAAAAAACTGACCTGTAATTCAATAACACAAGGTTCTTTACGAAAAGAGAACCTTGTTATGAATCCTGATTTAAAAAGATCAAACAGCTATATAAAAAAGGTAATAATAAGAAGTATGTAATTTGACCATTAAATTACCTTGTCATTACATTTTAATTGACCATTCGTTCAAATTTTTATATTTTCATATGAACTTTTTTTAAACAGGAGGAATTTTTTATTATGAATGACGTAAGGCTTTTATATGTAAGTAAGTTCAAAGATGAGAAATACTCTACTTCTGAACTTTATAATATTTTAACAGAAGCCTTAGAATTTAATGAGTTACACAAAATCTTTGGCGCACTCTATTTCGGAAATAATTATTTTGTCCAGTGTTTGGAAGGCACTGAAGAAAGTGTAAAAGACCTTTTCTACAATCGAATAGTCAAAGATCCACGCCATAAGAACTGTGAAATTCTCTCTTATGAACTAATCGACTCATATCTTTTCTCCAGTTGGTACATGAAGTATGCCAATGTCCATAATGATCTCATTGAGTTCTTTATCAAGAATCATCATGATGGATTTAATCCTTATCTCCTGGATCCAGACACTATTCCTGCTTTTATAGAATTACTCAGACAGCACGAAGATGATTTATACAAAGCCCAGGTGATGGCCTAATCAGATTAGATGTAGCATGTGATATGTTAATTTAAAGAAATTGCTATATTACATGTTATATTTATAATTTTAAGTTATTGAAATTTATAGAATAATTAAATTTTCAGTTTAAAATAATAGAGATGGTTAACCATCTCTATTTCTAATAGATTTAAAATTCCGAGGCAACTTAAATAAATTCCAGCACTTCAATTCTCAGTATTTAAAATATTTCCTGATTACATATTTCTATTCGTGAAATAAAATCCAGAGGCATAGTTAGTCTTTCAGCAGTTATTGTTTCAAAATGAACCCAGATAGCTGCGTCTCTATTCTCAAAACTAATACTTATAAGCTTAACCAAGTCATAGGGTTCAACATTGTGAGTCAAGATAATATTATAAAAGTGATCTGAGCGTACGTAAGAGATAAGCATTTGATGAATAGAAACTTGTTAATAACTACTTAGCTCACTATATTTACTTAGTTCAGGTAAATCATGTTGTCTGTTCACTTTAGTCCTTATCAATCTTCAAGTTTTTTATAGAGGACCAGAATTTTATCAATTTAGACAGGGCAGCATTTAGTTGTTTTGTATAAATAATTGAACTTTTTATGAATGATGCTGTACTACAACGCTAGCCAGATTAAAGCACTAACTATAATTAAAACTGTAATTATAAGAGCGTAGAAAACAATGTCTCAAATAAAAATTTATGCTTTAAATGAAACAATCGAACTACATAGACTAGAACTGAGTAAAGCTATTCATCAAGCTTTAGTTAAAGAACTAATTTATCCCGAGAAAAAATTTTTCAACGATTTATACCTTTAGAGTCTGAAAATTTTATTTACCCAAAGGATCGATCTAGACTTTATATCATTATCGAGATTTCAATATTTGAAGGAAGAACAAAAGAGACCAAAAAAGTATTTGATTGTGCTTTATTTAAAAATATAAGTCATTTATTTGGGATTAAATCTAATGATATTGAAATAATCATATTTGAAACTTTTAAAGAAAACCGGGGTATTCGAGCAAAAATTACGGATGAGCTTCATCTAGGTTATGAGGTAAATACTTAGTTGATTCATATAAAGAAAACCTTAAGACTAATCTTAATATCTACGTTTAACACGACTAGGATGAAAAAGACATATTAACTAATTGGTGGGTGCTACATACAGAAATAGGCTATATGCATAATATCTTATTTAACATAATATACATTATACGAAATGAATCATGTAACTCCAAAATAGAAATGTCCGGTTTCTCCAAAGTAAAAATGTCCGCCTTAGATTCGCACTTATTGCTGATCTTGGCGGACATTCACATGTGAACATGAATCTTGAATAAATTAAGAAAGCTTAAGTCACATTTAAATTAAAACTCTTTTGTCACGCTTAACCCGGCACTCCAGTTACGACCTTCTGCTGGTTCAAAGTAACGGCCTATTGGTTTGGTCATATCATTCACAATAACTGAGCCTGAATAGTTTTTATCAAATAAGTTATCTATACGTGTAAAAGTATTAAAAGCCCAATCATTCACTGTCCAGCTATATCCTATATTTGCTGCAGTAACTGTATAGCTGGGTGCAAAGTCTGAATTCACATCATTTACATAAATCTTATCACTATAACGAACATCTATACCTGCACTTAAACCATTTTCAGGTTTCCAACCCAAGCTTAAGAAAGCCTGATTCTTAGCAATGCCGGGAATATAGTTATCTTTTGGAACTGCAGCTACAGCCCCCTCAGCGGGAATATTTGCATCAAATTTTGCATCAATATAGCTATAGCTGGCTTGTGCTGCCAGATTACGCCACAGGTCTTTACTCCAAGATAGCTCTAATCCTTTTCTTAGGGTTTTATCTGCATTACGGAAGGTTGAACGTCCATTATCACTTCCAGCAGAGACAATGTCATTTTCAGTTGTTGTATAAAAGGCTGCAGCGGTAAATTGTCCAAATGAAGTATCAGATTTCGTCCCAATTTCATAGGTTTCACTTTCTGATGCCTTTAAGTCAAATTTTCGTGTACTTCCATCTGCTGGATAAGCCATTTCGGTAAATGTTGGTGTTTCAAAACCTTGTGCATAGCTTGCATAAGTGATTAATTCAGTAAGAATTTTCCAACTTACTGCAAATGAAGGCAGTACTTGCTCATAAGTCGTTTTACCTGAATTATCGCCATTACTTAGGTAATGATCTTCAGATTTAAAATGTACATTGCTATAACGCAAACCAGCATCTAAAGTCCAATCTGGCGTAAAGTTATAGGATGCTTGAATATAAGGATCTGCATTCCAAAGCGTATTGTCTTCATCACGACGTAAATCACCTTTAACTCCAAACGTATTTTCACCAATATAGTTGTTATATCCCTTACGATCTTCTGTCATTGCATCAATTGCCACCCCAACAATGAGTTTTAAATTCGGTAAGATTTCTTTACCTGTCCAACGTATATCTGTTCCATAGAAATTACGATCAAAATCAATGACACCACCTGCATGATTAGCAGGTTCTTGATTTGCTTTTGGAGTTGATTGATATTGAGTTACAGAACGTTGCCCAGCATAGAACATTGCATAAACTTCATTTAAATCATTAATTGGTTTATTCCAAGTTACTCCTGTCTGTATTTGCTCAATTTCCTTGCGAGCGTTGTAATCTAAGACACCTTTTACTGCTTGTTTAGGATTAGCCTTCCATTGATCTCGAGTTAAACCACCTGGATCATCTGCTGCAATTTTGACATAGTTATTGACCCAGTTAATTTTAGAGCCATCGTCCAGATCCCAAGTCAGCTTGGCATTGTTCAGTACTTTATGTGCACCACTATGATCACGGAAACCATCCGTATCAAAATAAGATGAACTGATGATATAGCTTGGTTCAGAAGCATTTTCTGAACCACCTTGTAGCACCAGGTTCGTTTGGCCTTTATTCTGACTGCCACCCGAATATCCCAAAGTGACTGAATCAGGTCCCTGCCCTTCACGGCTTTGTGTCAGGATGGTTCCGCCAGAAGAATTACCATATAGCGAAGAAAATGGCCCACTCAGCACTTCAATATGATCCAGACTATTCAGGTCAATATTCGAGGTTTGCCCCTGCCCATCCGGCATAGTCGCAGGAATACCGTCTACATATAAACGTACTCCTCGCACACCGAAAGTCGAACGTGCACCGAAGCCCCGCATTGATATCTGTAAATCCTGAGCATAATTTTCGCGGTTATTCAGCTGTAAACCTGGTACACCTTTTAAGGTTTCAGACAGATTTACATTCAGGCTATTCTGTTGTTCCTGATTCAGATAATAGGTAGATGCCGGTGTTTCCAGAATGGCACGATCTGTACGGGTTGCTTCAACCACAATGGGAGCCAGTCGCTGTACCTCTGTAACCGGTTCTTCCGCATAAATTCCTTGACTGATACAAGCAATCAGACAGGATAAAGTCGATTTCATCGGCAACCGCGTGGTATGAAGGTGCATAGCTAATATTCCTGATATCTGGCATTCACTCATGCCATGGGAGTTCAAACGTTTTAAAAGTGTCTTATTAATTTTAAAGACTCAGCATCTGCATAAGATCAAACTGAATACTTGCAGGAAAGCTGAGCTAAAGGTTCATGATTTTCTAATCAAGCTTTATTGTCATAACAGCCTGTATTTTGCATAAAAAAGCCTGACGAATCAGGCTTTTTTACTTAACTATAAAACTTCATTATTTATTGTCAGGTAGTGCATAGGCAACCAAAGAATCACCCATTTTGGTACCGAAGGAACCGTGACCACCCGCCATAATCACAACATACTGCTTACCATTGGCTTCATAAGTCATTGGCGTCGCTTGACCACCTGCAGGTAGACGACCTTTCCACAGCTCATCACCATTAGTCACGTTGATCGCACGGATGTAATTGTCTTGAGTTGCACCGACAAACATCACATTACCTGCAGTCGAGATTGGACCACCTAACATTGGTACACCCATTTTAAATGGAGGCAATGGAATGCCCGGCATACTGTCACGAATCGTACCGATACGACGTTTCCAAGCGATTTCATGATTGGTCAGATCAACACCAGCGACATAACCCCATGCAGGTTGCTTACATGGCAAGCCGAATGGAGACAGGAAGGCACTGATTTCAACACCATAAGGCACGCCATACATTGGTTGTACGCCCGCTTCAGTTCCTGCACCTTTGGCAGTTTTCTCACGGTTAGGATCAGCAGGAATTAAGCGAGTCACGAATGGCAAACCAATTGGATTGGTTAATGCGATTTGACGGTCTGGGTTGACTGACATACCACCCCATTCGAATACACCGAGGTTACCCGGGAACACCAACGTACCATTTTCAGATGGTGGCGTATAAATACCGTCATAGTTTAATTTCTTGAACGATACACGACACATTAACTGGTCAAACATAGTGGCACCCCACATGTCTTTATCAGTCAATTTGTCTTTAGGTGCCAGGTTAAAGTCAGAGAATGGTTGAGTTTTTGAATACCACTCGCCCTTAGTTTGCGGACCACGTTTTACTGACTGAGGTACTGGTTTTTCAGTAATAGGAACGATCGCTTCACCTGTACGACGGTCTAATACAAAGGCATTACCGGTTTTGGTCAGCACATAGATCGCTGGAACCATGTTCCCGTTTTTGTCTTTGATATCAGTCAATGTTGGCTGTGCTGGTACATCCATATCCCACAAGTCGTGGTGAGTAGTCTGGAAATTCCAGATCAACTTACCAGTAGATGCATTAATCGCCAGCATAGAGTTTGCATAACGCTCGTCTAGCTCAGTACGGTGACCACCGTAGATATCCGGTGTGCCTACTCCTGTTGGTACATAGACGATATCCAACTGTGCATCATAAGCCAATGGTGCCCATGCGTTTGGTGAGTTATTTACGAATTTTTGACCAGGAGCTGGAATCGCGTTTGGATCTTCTGCGCCAGTATCAAATACCCATAATAATTCACCGGTATTTACGTCATAACCACGGATTACACCTGAAGGTTCTTCAGTCGAGTAGTTATCCGTCGTTGAACCCGCGATAATAATGGTTGTACCTGTGATCACTGGAGGTGAAGTCGGGTTATAACCGCCTGGATATGGAAATGGCATGTCTTTTTGCAGATCAACTTCACCATTGTTACCAAAGTCAGAACATACTTTACCAGTAGTCGCATTCACTGCGACCAGACGTCCATCATTGACTGGTAAGATCACTTTCTGAGGACATTCAGCCGAAGTTGTTGAACGTGCAGACAGGCTGCTTTCAAAACCTGCAGTATTGTTCGCATCATAATAAGATACGCCACGACAAGTTAAATGCTGGAAGGTATTGTCCGCTTTCAGTTTAGGATCGAAGCGCCATTTTTCCTTACCAGTCGCAGGATCAAGTGCAATCAGATATTGGTGAGTTGAACACATGAACAGGTTATTCCCCACTTTAATTGGAGTCACCTGATTGGTGGTTTCACCAGAGTCTTTATCTGTTTTCGTATCGCCAGTACGGAATTCCCAAGCCAGTTCAAGATCTTTTACGTTTTCAGAATTGATCTGTTTTAATGGAGAATAACGTAAACCTGACTGAGTACGACCATAAGCAGGCCAGTCTTCATCGGCAATACCTGGAATAGATTGATGGACTGCAGGTTGCTGTGATGTTAATTCGCCACGGATTTCCTGTGGGTCATTAAATACAGAATAAATCATGACAGCAATCGTAATTGCCAGCGAGCCAGTCAGCGCCATTTTTGCAGCTTTGCTGTCACCAAAACCACGAGTCACTGCAGGAATCAGCAGGGCCAGACCGAATAGGCCTAAAATATCTAGACGTGGTGCCAGTGCAAAGAAGTCTGAACCCACTTCCCAAAGACCCCATACCACTGTACCAAGGACCAATACTGCATAAACAATAAGGGCTGTGCTTTTACGTTTTTGTAATAACACGGCTGTCGCCAGGAAGAACAGACCGGCAATGATGTAGTACCAAGACCCACCAAGTGTTGCCAGATATATTCCTCCAAATAGCAGAACCAAACCGAAAATGGCAGCAATAGCTGCCAGAATCGTTTTCAGTACTGAACCTGAAGACGAAGTATTCATATTGAACACCTTTTTTTTGATTTCTTGAACGTCTAAGCACTTAAGCGGCATAGACACCATATTGTTAAGTTCTTAGTTATAAATACATGAATACTTGGAGTATCAGTTCATCAATGTCCCAAAGTAATGGAAGAATCAATTGTGTATTTGCAACTAAAAACTCCGATTAGAACGACGTATTAAACTTGATTCCGCCCACCCAGACATTTTCACCGTCTTTATATGCACCGACATGATGGACATATTGCAGGTTTGGACGGATGGTCAGCCAGTTAGTTGCATGAATGCCGTAATAGATTTCCGCATCGATTTCTTCACTACGGTTACCCAATACATCATTGTTCATATTGATACGGGCAGCACCCAAAGCGATTTCATCCTGTGGACGGGCATCCATCGCACCTTTGTAGACAAGACCGACATTTTGCATATCACTAACTTGGTTGGTTTTAGAGTCATGAACAGTGACGTTCACGAAACCGCTTAAACCACGTGATGTATCCCCTTGATGTGAAGTCAGCTGTTGCTTAGCTACAATCCACCCCCCGTGATGATGACCAGTTTGGATTTGTTCATCTTGTGGAGTCACGCCATCAAATATTTTGGCATCAGCGGTACTGTAGTAATAACCAGCACGGTATTCACCCGGAAGTTTTTGCTCACCCAGTTTCGGTGTCCACACCACTTCTGCAGGAATGATCGCGCCTTTAGATCCGTCTGTGCTCAAGTTAAAGCCTTTGCCACGATTCTCAGCATTTTCAGGATTGTATTCATAAACCCCTACCTGAGTATAAACTTCC
The DNA here is from genome assembly GCF_013419975.1 of Acinetobacter sp. YH12041. Taxonomy (NCBI): domain Bacteria; kingdom Pseudomonadati; phylum Pseudomonadota; class Gammaproteobacteria; order Moraxellales; family Moraxellaceae; genus Acinetobacter; species Acinetobacter sp. YH12041. Next base: position 192,081 of record NZ_VOZC01000007.1, read on the forward strand.
GGGGTAACGTTATATTTAACCCGTGCAGCCCATTGAGAAACTGGCCAGTTATACCATTGATCCCCTACCCAGTTACCCACTTGTGAACCACACAATGCCAGATTCTGGAAATCACAATCGAAACTGTTAAAGTCTTCACCTTCACCAAAACGTCCGACTTTGACATCCAGTTTTTGATCCAGGAATTGTTTCTTAATCCAGAAATCTGTTAGACGCCAGGTTTGACCACGGCCCCATACTTCCTGTACTGAACTTAAATGACCATTTGCTTGATCAATTGACTGACCATTTAATGCTTCAGAAGTATTGGAAAGGTTACGGCCATCACGATGAGTCACCGTAACTTGTGCTTCAGTGTCTTGCCAGCCAGCAATTTTTTCCAAGTCTAGATGAGCACCCAGGTTTAACTGACCGGTATATTCTGTGCCATGGCTATTTGAGCGTTTCGCGTCAAGTAAAGTCGCCATTTCACCTGTATATCCAAAGCTAAAATCATAACCCTGTTCTTGAAGCTGGATACGTTGACCATTCCAGTCACCCAACATCCACGGACTTTCTGCACTAAATGCATCAGCGGCCTGAGTAGTTGTATGTGCCAATAGCAATCCAACTAAGGATGTATAGACAGCCTTAGATAAGGGAGAAATAGACATTAAATGCTTCACCTTAATCACGTTTTTACTAAATATAGTACACTCATTTAATTTTTTAGTTTCAAATAATGAAGGAAAAGTATTAATAATGTTATGAAGTTTAGCTAATCTAATCCTTTTGTTAATTTTAATTTAAGAAAATTTTAAATTTTAAATTCAATAATTTAAGAGAAAATAAATATAATATTAATAAAAATAATACTACCTATAAATATTTTTTCTACATCAGTTCTTTTGTACAAAAATTTACCAATTCGAATTGCGTAATAAAAAAATATTTGGTCTTTTGCTCATTTTATATACTAAAACTTGATGGTCATTGCCGTTCTATTCTTGGGTTTCTTAGCGAGGAAAATTGAGAAAAAACTAGATCTATATAGGTACTTAAACCCATTAAATAAGATAAAGAGTGATATCTGCTAAATAAAGTTTAAATATATGTAAAAATTATAATTATTGGCTATTCATATTAGATTATAGATGTATATCTTGTTTAATTCTTTCTATCAATATTCTTATTAACCACCTTATATAAGTTTTATCTTTTAATGGGTGATATTGAGTAAAACGAGTAATGATCATTAACTGAATTGAATCGCTACAAAATATGTAACGATTCTAGTTTAAAACCAAATAAAAAATATTTTAATAATAATTATTAAATTTAAAAACAATAATTTATGTCAGTAAAAGTATATATTTTACTTTAAAATCTTCCCAAATATCCCCCCTCTTTTCCTGCTTGCAATTAAAGCTTTTCAGTCACATGATTAAGTGATCAAGGCTGTATATCAAGTGAGTAAAATCATGACGCCTGAACAACGCTTCCAAGCCATTTTGGCCCAATCCAAGCAGCATGATGAAGAAAAATCCCAGCGCTCAAAGCTGGAAAATAACCTGATCGTGCTCAGTCATGAACTAAAGGAACTCGCAGAACGCATTGAGGAACAAGTCACTGATCTCATCTTCGCTGAAATGGATCATTTTCTAGAGTCCCAAGGCTGGAATTCAGAATTTATTAATACCAGAAATAAAAGATATACCCTGAATGAAAAAAATATTTATCTCAGCGCGCTTAAACCAGCGATTGGAAAATTTTTATTTGTGATCAAGCATGACCTATTTGAAAGTACTGAACATCAGGTGGAAGCCTGCTTTAAGGATAGTACGACCTTGAGTCATTTTAAAACTGCCATGCAAGGTGGAGATCTTAAAAATAATATTCCGATCAAGGCGCTTGAAGAATGGTTAAAAGGCTTGCAGTTGACATTGCAAAAATTAAAAGCTGAAAGTAATAACCTCCAGGCTGATGGTCTAACCTATGAAGTGATCAAGGTCGGTCAGATCCATCATAAAAGACTGCCTAACTTTATCGAAGCCTTTTTATCCATTCTGGAGCATAGATAAGCCTGTTTAAAGTTAGGGTTGGTTTTTAAACTTTATTTACAGGCGCTGTAATTCATTGACCGCACTTCCTTGTTCTGCGAGCCATTTCGCGCGTCGCTGGAACAAGGCTGGAGCAGCCTGATTGACCTGATCAATTAAGATTTGTAGATCAGCACGTACCAGTTTTCGGTTTTCTACCACCACTTGGCCGTTCACCATGGTCATATGCACATCTTGTCCTTGGACTGCATGCACCAGATTGGTATGTAAATTAAATAGTGGTCCCTGATTAATTAAAGGCGTCATTCTCGATGTCGCAAGATCTACCGCAATAATATCAGCAAATTTCCCAGCTTCTAGCGAACCAATCTGATCCTGCATGCCTAAGGCTTTGGCACCTGTCCGAGTTGCCATCTGACAGACAGACCATGAATCCAGTGCTGCAGCATCCAAACCGGAAAACTTCGCCAATAATGAAGCAGTTTTCATTTCTTCAAACATGTCTAAATTATTATTTTCTTTCTCGCCATCAGTACCTAATCCTACAGCAATGCCATGTTTAAGCATTTCCGTAATGGGGGCGGCGCCAGATGCCAGTTTCATATTCGATATCGGGTTATGTGCGACACCAACATTATAGTGTTTTAAAATTTCGATCTCTGCTGAATTGGCCCAGACACAATGCGCTAACAGGCATTGAGGTACATCCAGCATGCCCAATTGTTCCAGCGTCTGGATCGGGCGCATGCCATAACGTCGAAGGTTTTCTTCAACATCAAACTTGCTTTCGTTGCTATGCGTGTGAAAACCCGTCTGATATTCATGACACATTTTCTGGATACGTGCCAAGGCTTTTTCTTCAGCATAAAACAGATGTTCCAAGCCAACCCAGACCTGAATTCGCCCATTTGCGGCTTGATGCCATTTTTGAATTAAAGCTTCATTACTATTGAGGGTTTCAAAATAGTTGTGATCTGGATGTTCAGCCACATATGGCACCAGCACTGCACGTATACCGAGTTGCTGTGCGGCCTCAGCACTACCTTCCATATAACGCCACATATCCACAATGGTAGTCGTGCCGGATAGCAGCGCTTCGGCATAGCAGAGATAAGAGGCAATTTTGGAATCTTCGGGAGTCACTACCCGATGCATCGGGTCAATATACTGTTGCAACCAGTCCCAGACTGGCAAACCCTCAGCTGTACCGCGCAGTAAACCTGAGTGACAGTGGGTATTAATCAAGCCCGGCATCAATAAACTTTTAGGATACTGGGTAACTGCAGCTTCAGGATATTGCTGAGTTAATTCCTGTAATGTTCCTACCTGCTTAATAAGAGCACCATCAATCAGGATGGCACCATCTTTAATACAGTCCAGGTTGGAGTTCATGGTCAGGACATAATCTGCGCTTATAATTTTCATAAAGTAATTCCTGAGATTTGTCCGATTAAGGGCTAAAGGTTTTACCGAGTGATGCTGGTAAATTGAGTTTCAATAACTTCTTGTCGCGTGAAATGAGGACTAAGACGACAATGGTTGCGATATATGGCAATGCCGATAACAGTTCATTCGGTACTTCTAGACCCAGAGCCTGGGCATGAAACTGCAAAATCGTTACACCACCAAACAGATAGGCACCCAACATCAAACGCGTCGGTTTCCATGCAGCAAAAACCACTAATGCAATTGCAATCCAGCCACGTCCTGCAACCATATTTTCAATCCACATCGGCGTATAAACCGTCGACAAGAATGCACCACCAATACCAGCCATTGCACCGCCAAACATGACTGCACCATAGCGAATCGCCAGCACGTTATAGCCCATGGCATGTGCGCTTTCCGGAGATTCCCCTACTGCTTTCAGTAACAGGCCTAAACGGGTTTTACTCAGTACCCACCACATTAGCACAAAAGCAAGTATGGACAGATACACCACATAGTTTTGCTGGAACAGGACTGGCCCTATGAATGGAATATCTGCGAGTCCCGGAATTTTTAAGTTTTCCAGACCCGGTAAGGCAGTACTGACATAATTCTGTCCCAGAAAGGCTGAAATCCCGATCCCAAAAATAGTGAGTGCCAGACCACAGGCGGATTGATTGGTGCTTAAAGATAAGGTAAAAAATGCAAAAATTAGTGCCATCAATGTGCCTGCCAATCCGCCCATAAATAAGGCGCTGGCGACACTGGCTTCATACTGGCTAGCGAAAGCAAATCCAGCAATGGCACCGACCAGCATCATGCCTTCTACCCCAAGATTGATGACACCGGTACGCTCTGCTACCAGCTCACCCAGCCCGGCAAAGATCAATGGCGTTGCCGCAGCGACAGTTCCGGCAACAATTGCGGTTAATTCAATACTCATGTTGTTATCCTTCTTCTGTCTGGATCAGGCTGCTTGCGCAGTGGTCATGGTTTTTTTGATTTTCTTTTTGGTAAAACGGTAGCGGTTTTCAATCAGGGCATCTGAAGCCAACAGGAAAAATAAAAGCAGGCCCTGGAAAATTCCGGTAATCGCGACTGGGAGTTGCAACTGCATTTGTGCCAGTTCGCCACCTAAATAGATCAGCGCCATCAGGAAACCTGAAAGTACGATTCCAATTGGATTTAGTCGGCCCAGATAAGCCACAATAATGGCTGCATAACCATAACCTGGTGAAATATTCGGATTGAGCTGGCCGATTGGACCTGCAACTTCACAGATTCCGGCAATCCCCGCCATCAGACCTGAAATTCCCAAACTTAACCAGATGGCTTTTTTTGCTGAAAATCCTGCATATTGAGCTGCCAAAGGTGCCTGACCACTGACTTCCAGTTTATAAGCCATCAGACTCTTACGGATAAAAACCCAGAACAGCACCACTGCGATGATCGTGATAAAAATTGAGGCGTTAATCCGTGTGCCTTCCATAATCAGCGGCAAGGTCGCGCTTTCCGAGAACATTACGGATTGTGGAAAATTCATACCATCCGGATCACGCCATGGGCCATTAACCAGATACATGAGCAGGAAAAACGCGACATAGTTCATCATCAAGGTCGTCAAAGTTTCCTGTGCATTAAAATAGGTTTTTAGCAGTGCTGGAATCAGACCCCAAATTGCACCGCCAATCGCGCCCATAATCACCATCAACGGTAAAATCCACCAGCCGATCTGCTCATGAAACAGGATGGCGATACCACCGCCAAAGATGGCCCCCATAGCCAACTGCCCCTCGGCACCAATATTAAACAGACGGGCACGAAACCCAACAGCTAGACCTAAGGCAATTAAAATCAGCGGACTGGCTTTAATTATCAGCTCACTCAGGTTATAGACTGAGCTTAGCGGCTCGATAAAAAAGATATATAAAGCCTGAGCAGGATTCACTCCAAGCATTAAAAACAATAGGCTACCCACCACTAGCATGGCGAGTAATGCAAGCACGGGGGAAAGCCATTTCATTAATTGAGAAGGATGTTCTCTAGGTTCTAATAAATGCATATTTACACCTCTTCTCTACGCGTGTGCTTCATGGACAGGCTCGGACTCAGCTAATATTGCTGGATCTGCCTGAATACCTGACATGAGCAGGCCAATCTGTTCTGCATTGGTATTTTTAGCTGGAACGGGTGCAGACAGCTTTCCACCAGCCAGAACACAAATCTGGTCGCTAATTTCAAACAGTTCTTCCAGCTCTTCCGAAATTACTAAAATCGCAACGCCTTGGCGGGAAAGATCAATCAGGGTTTGACGGATAAACATCGATGCGCCGACATCAACGCCCCAGGTTGGCTGGGAAATAATCAGCACTTTAGGCTGTTGCAGGATTTCACGTCCTACAATAAATTTCTGCAAATTCCCGCCCGAAAGGCTGCGCGCTTCAGCTTGTGGTCCTGCTGCTTTTACCCCGAATTTTTCGATACATTGCTGGGCAAAAGCGACAGTTTTATCAAACTGGATAAAGCCCCATTTGTTTAAACCCTGACGGAAAGCAGTCAGTAAGGTGTTTTGTGCCAATGTCATATTCGGCACAGCACCCCGACCTAAACGCTCTTCCGGAACAAAGCCCAAGCCTAGATCACGTCGCTGGCCTGCACTGAGTTCAGAAATGTCATGATCTAATAGAAAGACTTGGCCTTTTTTCGCCGTTTGCTCACCGGAAAGCAGAGCTAGTAATTCAGATTGACCATTACCCGAAATACCGGCAATGCCCAGAATTTCACCTGAATTCAGGTTGAGTTGAATATTGGATAAGGACACGCCAAAAGGATCATCAGTTTCATAATTCAGATTTTTTACCTGGAACAGCGTGCGATGTTCGCCTGTATATTTAGCATGCGCATAAGTCGGCAATTCCTGGCCAATCATTAATTTGGCCAGTTCACTGGTACTATTTTCAGAAGGCAGTACATAGCCGGTGACTTTGCCATTACGCAGAATTGTAGCTTCATCACAGAGTTCTTTGATTTCATGCAATTTATGGCTGATATAAAGAATTGAAACACCTTGCGAAGCCACCAGTCGCAAAGTTTTAAATAACTGACGTACCGCTTGTGGGGTTAAGACTGAAGTCGGTTCATCTAAAATGAGTAGGGACGGATTTTGGAGTAGACAGCGGATAATTTCGACCCGTTGTCGCTCACCAACCGATAAAGAAAAAACTTCACGCCGTGGATCTACCGGTAAGCCATATTGTTCTGATACTTGGGTAATTTTAGCCGATAAGCTTTTCAGGTCTATTTTCTCATCCAGACCTAATAAAATATTTTCAGCCACAGTCATAGTTTCAAACAGCGAGAAATGCTGGTACACCATACCGATGCCCAGTTTTCTGGCCATCGACGGACTTTCTATCTGTACTTCTTTGCCATTCCAGACGATATGACCGCTATCTGATTTCGTGGCGCCGTAGATGATTTTCATCAAAGTACTTTTACCAGCACCGTTTTCACCCAAAATGGCATGAATTTGCCCAGGTTGGACTTTTAAATTAATACTGTCATTTGCTTTCAATGAGTTATAGCTTTTGCTGATATTGATCAGCTCCAGTCGTGGAATTTGCTGCTCATTGAGCGATGACATTTCGATGTCATTTGACATGTGAGGCAGATCGCTCATAACTCAGTCTCCACTCATTTTGGCCCAGTCCATAAAGTGATTCATGGACTGGGGGATGATTTTTCAGGATTTACTTTCTTTTATTTTTAAGTCATACAAATAGTGAAAGAATTATTTAGGCAATGAACCTTCAACTCCTTTCACATAGAAGTTCATTTTTCCAAGCGCTTCATCTGTCATTTTTCCGCCCTTGGCAATCACCAAAGTTCCATCCTGTTTATAGATTGGGCCCTGGAATGGATGTAATGTGCCTTTATGAATTGCACTTTGTGCATTTAAAGTGGACTGTTTCACCTTGGCAGGAACAGCAGGCCCGAAGTTTTCGATTTTCACTGCATCCTGTTTTACGCCATACCAGAGAGCAGCAGGTTTCCAGGTTTTATTAGCCACTTGCTGCATGGCTGGGGTATAAATTTTTTCCCAGTGCAATACTGAAGCAGCCAGATGCGCTTTAGGTCCAAATTTGCTCATATCTGAATCCCAACCAAAGGCATATACGCCTTTTTGTTGAGCCGCTTGCACAACTGCTGGCGAATCTGTGTTTTGCATCAGCACATCAGCTTTTTGAGAAATCAGCGCCAAAGCCGCATCACGTTCTTTACCCGGGTTAAACCATGAGTTCACCCAGATCACTTTGGTTTTGACTTTAGGATTGACGCTTTGTGCACCTAATGTATAGGCATTAATATTACGAACCACTTCCGGGATCGGGAATGAGGCTACGACACCCAAGGTATTAGTTTTGGTGGTTTGCCCTGCCACTACACCCAGCATGTAAGCACCTTCATAGGTACGCACATCATAGATGCCTAAGTTTTTCCCTTGCTTATAACCGGTCGCGTGCATGAATACGGTATTTGGGAACTGTTTCGCGACTTTTTCCATCTGGTTCATATAACCAAAAGAGGTCGCAAAAATTACTTTATTGCCCTGCTGTGCCAGATTACGAATCACACGTTCAGCATCGGCCGTTTCAGGTACATTTTCGATATAAGTCGTTTTGAATTTTCCGCCCAGAGCTTTTTCAGCTTTAATACGCCCCTGATCATGAGAATATGTCCAGCCATGGTCACTGGTTGGTCCAATATAGACAAATGCAGCTTTATCGACTGCAAAGCTCTGACTGCTGATCCCCAAACCCATAATTGCAGCCGCAATTACAGGCAGTGAAAATTTTTTCATTATCTTTTTATGTTTGGACATATTCAGCATAAATTGCCTCCGTGAATGCCATTTGAGTTTTATAAATAGCGGCTTTAAAAGATCTGAATCGATATCAAAAATTTTACTGATTGCTATATTTCTATTAATTAGCAACTTCTATTCCAATTCAGTTCAAAAAATAGAACAGGTGGATTGCAAGACACTTATAATTTTTAGAATGATCTGTTCTTTTATTTATTTTTATTAATTACAGAGGTTTAGAAAAAATTATTGATATAAAAAAGTTTAATAGTTAAGAAATTAAGCCGAAAAATATAGATATCAATCTAAGTCAATGAGCAAAGTTGCTAGAAAACCAGACTCAGCTCAAGATTGAGAAATTAATAAGATTAAATATTCAAGAATTCTTGTAATTTTCTTTTGTTCTGCGCTAGATAAGTGCGTTAGCTCTAAATCGTGTGCGCCAATAAATGGCTTATAGTTAGCAATGTACTGAATGGATAAAAATAGGTTTTTAAAAATAGAAAATTAAGAAAAGTATTTTTTAGAAAATAGAGGCTGGATTGTAGCATTTTAAAGTGAGCCTACAATCCGGAAAATCTGTGTTTATGGTCTTATAAATAAAATGAAGCAGGATTATAAAAAGAATAATTTCAAATGTTCATCGAGATGACCAGAAGTCTTTTTGCAATTGAACCGTTTCCTGTTCAAGTTCCGTAATTGGCCCGATCAGCTCAATGTTCTTCTGACCATGAGAAAAAATATATTCAGCAGAAACACTCATGGTCGGATTTTCATTGTGGTTTCCAGTACATTGCAATAATTTTTCTTCGGTCATGGCATAGACCACCCGCCCGATATTGGCCCAATAAATCGTTCCAGAACACATGCAGCAAGGTTCAACTGCCGTATATAAGGTGCATTCAGCCAGATAATCCGGCGTAAAATTGCTGGCTGCGATCCGGGCTAAAGTACTTTCTGCATGGTTGACCGTATCAATATTACATTGGGTCAGTAAAACCGTTTCATGATCAGGTGCAACCAGCACCGCACCAAAAGGATGATGGCCTAAAGACATTGCCCGCTTGGCAACCTCATTGGATAATCTTAAAAAAGATAGCATTTGCTCATGGCTAGGCTGTGGCATAAATTACTCTAAAATTAGTAGTTCAATGGTCATAGCTCCTCTAAAAAGAGGATTTTCGACATATATGGAATAAAAAAGCACCCCAACAGACCAGGGTGCATAAAGGAGGAAATTTAATTTAAACAATATAGCGTTTGCTTAGGCCCCATTCCCCCAGAATGCGGCGATAAGTTGTCGAAGAACGGTCAGCTTCAAAATGTGCTTCCATAGTGATATCCAAAGGTAGCTCTTCCGGTTTCTGGCTTTCGACCATGTCCTGATCTTCAGCAAAAATCTGTGCGTTAAAGTCATAAACCGCTTGCAGATCACCAGTCGTATCAAAATTACGGGTCAATGGCACAAATAAACGGGTTTTATTGTGAGATACCGGACAGCAGGCATTCAGAATTTTCAGGATGCCATTTTCTGGAAAATGCACCGTTAAAATCGCTGAAAATGGTGGATAAACATCAAACACACGTTTCCACAAAAATCCTTCGGGTGCCAGATGCTGCAAGCCATGTGGATAGTTGCTGACATCGCTAACATATTCTGTATGCAAGCCATAAGGAGTGCGCAAAGTGGAATACTTTTGCACGATCGGGTTATCACGTGAAGCGAAAGATTCATGATGCACCCAGGCAAAATGCGCCACATCAATAAAGCCTTCCAGCTGCCGGCCACTTGAACCACCGATATCAACAAATGGCGGTAAGATGGATTGGTGCTCTTCACTGTCCCAGGTATCCAGATCAGGGAAATTAGCTTCTGATTCATCCCGGCTAAACAGGCTGGTCCAGACCAGACCATATTTCAAGACCACTGGAAACTTGGTTAAGGTAAAACGATCCGAAATGTTGGTTAGTTCTGGTTGAGCCGGTATTTTGGTGCATTTTCCTTGAGTGTTGTAATGCAAACCGTGATAAGGACAAATGATTTCTTCACCCTTTACCCAGCCTTTGGTTAATGGCACACCACGATGCGGACAAATATCACGAACCAGATGAATGCTGCCACTCTCAGTTTGATATAGCGCCATCTTCACATCCAGAAGTTGTACCTGCTGTGGCGTAATACTCACATCCTGAATACGGGCAACTGGATACCAATGCTGAGCCAGGATATTCCAGTCTGATGGGTCAAAGCCGCTACAGTGCGGTTGACTGAATAAATTAAGCACCGGGATCGCATTCATAGTTCACTCACAAATATTTATCGCATGACAACGGCTTAAATTTTTATCTCATTAAGCTGCCTAGTTGTTCTTTAATAAAATTAGCCAAATGCCTGTTCTGCTGTCTATTAGAATGTTTCGTAGCCCATGTTCCAAAAAATAGAACACAAAACTTTTACCGTTCCATTTCTTTGAAAATTGGCACAGAAATCGCTTATCCACTTGCATAGAACCAGAATCACTTAGTTTCCAGCTGAAAATTATGTGATTAAAACGATATGCAGGTGGATTGACGTGATTTTATGAATATTACTTTTTCAAGATTTTCAGAATATTTTATTGCCGTAGCCAAAACAGGCAGCCTCAGAAAAGCAGCTGATCAGCTTTATATTTCTGTCTCCGCGATTCATCGTCAGATTGCTCTAGCAGAAGAAGAATTTGGCATCGTGCTTTTTGAACGGTTGCCGAGTGGCCTGAAGCTGACATTAGCGGGTGAATTGCTGTATGCAGATTTACTCAAATGGCAAAAAGAATTCCATCAGACCTGTGTACGTTTTGATGAAATTCAGGGTTTATCACGCGGCAGCATTGAACTCGGACTCATTGCGGCACTCAGTGACGGTTTCGTTTTAGATTCTCTACAATATATGTATGAAAACTATCCCTGGATCAATTTCAATATCCAGATTCAGGAAAGTGATACCGTCTCTAAAATGATTATGGATGCTGAAGTTGATTTTGGCATTCTGCTCAATCCTAAAAGTCATAATCAGCTCGAAGTCATGTCTTTTGTGGAAATCCCGGTTGGATTTGTGATGGCCAAATCTCATCCTTTAGCTCAGGCAGAAAAAATCTATTTTTCCGACACTTTATACTTTAAGCATCTCATTCCCTGTGCCCCTTTAATCATTCATGACTATGTCTATAGCCTGTATAAACATCACCAATTTATGCCACAGCAAAAGCTGGAGTGTAATGACATTCGCATGATTACCTCTCTGGCAGAGCGCAACTTAGGGATTGGGGTACTGTCCTATATCGATGCTTTGCCTTATTTAGAACGTGATGAACTGGTGTTTAAACCGATCATTGAAAAAGGTATGCATCCACTGACCCTTGCCCTTTGTGTGGCACCGAAACGGCAAATTTCCCGTATCTCACAAATCATGATGAACTATCTGATCGACCAGATGGAAGATTTGAAAAGCAAATTACAACAGCTCAATGCCTCATGTGCTGCCTGATTCATGTGCAGCACAAATAAAACTTATTGGAAAAAAGATATGACAACCTTATGGATTAAAAATCCTCTTGCTGTATTTACCGCAAATGATCTGGATGCCCGTGGTGGCTTGGTCATCCGCGATGGCAAAATTATTGAACTGGTGGCTTTGGGACAAACCCCAGCATCGCCTTATGACCAGTTCTTTGATGCCCAGAATTTGGTGATTACACCGGGACTGATTAATAGCCATCATCATTTTTATCAGACCTTGACCCGTGCTTGGGCTCCCGTGGTCAATGCTCCGCTATTTCCATGGCTAAAAACCTTATATCCGGTCTGGGCCAAATTGAATACTGAACAGCATTATCTAGCCACTCAAATTGCATTGTCTGAATTACTGCTTTCCGGTTGTACCTTTGCTGCGGATCACCATTATCTGTTTCCACAGCAGCTGTCCGATGCCATTGATGTTCAGGTTGAAGCATCAGAACAATTAGGGATTCGGGTCATGCTGACCCGAGGTTCCATGAGTCTGGGTGAAGATTCTGGTGGCTTGCCACCGCAGCATACCGTACAGGATATGGACACCATTCTGCTGGACTCAGAACGGTTGGTGCAGAAATATCACCAGCGTAGTGTTGATGCGATGGTCAATATTGCGCTTGCACCATGTTCACCATTTTCAGTCACCCAAGAAATTATGCGAGAAAGTGCTGCACTGGCAGAAAAACTGGATGTACGTCTGCATACCCATCTGGCCGAAACACTGGATGAAGAAGAATTTTGTCTGTTTAAATTTGGCATGCGCACCGTCGATTATCTGGAAAGTGTAGGCTGGCTTAATTCCAGAACCTGGCTGGCGCATGGCATTCATTTTGATGCCGATGAGATCCAACGCTTAGGGCGGGCTCAAGTCGGTATCTGTCATTGTCCGCATTCCAATATGCGTCTGGCTTCAGGGATTTGTCCAACCATGGATCTACTGGAAGCAGGAGCAGTCATTGGTCTAGGTGTGGATGGCTCTGCTTCGGGTGATGCGTCTAACCTGATTCTGGAAGCTCGGCAGGCGATGTATTTACAACGTTTAAAATATGGTGCAGAAGTGATTACGCCTGAACGTGCTTTAACCTGGGCCACACAAGGCTCGGCACAGGTACTGGGACGTGAAAAGCACCTAGGACAAATCGCAGCAGATTTTCAGGCAGATTTAGCGTTTTATAGTCTGGATGATGTGCGCTTTTCAGGGATTCATGACCCGATTGCCGGTCTGTTACTGTGCGGTGCAGACCGTGCCGAACATGTCATGGTCAATGGACAATGGGTGGTTAAAAACCGGGAAATTCTGAATCTGGATCTTGAAGCGGTTCAGGCTGCACATCGTCAGGCAGCGAAAGCTTTACTTGCAGCCTAAAAAATCTATTAGTGAATTCCTGTTATCTAAATAAAAAAAGCCCTTCGATATGAAGGGCTTTTTGCCAAGAGATTAAACGCAGAATTAATCTAAAGGATTGCCAATAATATTGCTGATAATCCCTTTCATGATATGCGGTCCCTGCTCTTTACGCAGTTCTTCATACCATTCTTTGGTCACGGCTTCATCTTTCATATGTGTCACATCACAGCGTTTACGTGCACGCAAGACCAGCTCATTGGCACGCTCATTGCGTTTGTTCTGATAGCGTTTCAAGGCATCTTCCAGACCCAGCGTATTAATCTGTAAAGAACGAGCCAGATAGATTGCATCTTCCATGGCCTGGCAACCACCCTGACCAATATCCGGTGTGGTGCTATGTGCGGCATCACCAACAATTACAACACGACCTTTATAGAACTGGGCAAACGGTTCAATATCATGAATTTCAACCCGATTGGTTTTCTGTTCATCCAGCGCGTCAATCAGATGCTGAACCGGCGCACACCAACCTTCAAAATACTGTTTCAATAAGGTTTTATATTCTGCCCGATTATTCTCTAAACCGACCGGCAACGGTACATCAAAGAAGAAATAGAATTTTCCGTCTGCCACAGGCATCAGCGAAACGCGCTTACCTTGTCCGACAAATGTGGTCCATTGATCTGCCGGAGTAAGCTTTTCTGAAATTTCTACCAGACCATTCCAGTTGACATAACCGGCATAGCGACGAGAAACCTGTTCGCCCAGTACATAGGCACGGGTAATGGAATGGGTTCCATCTGCGCCAATCAGTAGGTCTGTTTTAATTTCTGTACCATCCGCAAATTTAACCAGAACACCGTCTTTCTGTTCTTGCAGCTCAACCATCTTCTTGCCCAGCTGAATATCTTCACGGCCAAGCTCGTCCATCAACATGTTCTGTAAATCAGCACGTGCCACCGGATATGGACGTTGCCCCACTTCTTCAATCAAAGGCAATAAACTGAACTGGGTCATGGTGTCGCCCGTCAAACCATCAATATAGGCCAGCTGATCCATCTGACCACCGAGCTTGGCCACCTGCTCAGTTAAGCCCAGATAATTCAAACATTTTACCCCATTTGACCAAAGTGAAATTGCCGCGCCCACCGGTAAAATCTTTTCTGCCTGTTCATAGATGGTGACTTTATGCCCAAACTTTTTTAGTGCAATTCCTGTGGTCAATCCCCCCATCCCTGCACCAATAATTGTAATCTCCATCTATATGCTCCTCTCAAAATTGTGTTTCTTCCTCCCTGTGTAGCTAAAAGCGTGCCATTTCGAAAATAATGCACTGATTTTTCTCAAAAGTTGGCACAAGCCGTGCATTCATCTATTCATTAAAAACCTGTTTTTATAAGGTCTTTCAGCAGAATTACAGACTTTTATAAAAAATTAGATTCACGTTAAACATAATTTGAATGGAAGATAGTTATGGCAACATTATTTGCACCCATTTTCGAGATCCCTGCCCATATCCAGCAGCTTACCAACTTGGCTGATAGCCGGATTGGTGCAGAAATTCTTGAATGTTCAGATGATTTTTTTGCTGAAGCAAAACGAATGTTGCAATTTGATGCACCAATTTTTGTTGAAGATAAATTTGATAATCATGGCAAATGGATGGACGGCTGGGAAACCCGCCGCAAGCGTCATGCCGGCTATGACTGGGCGATTGTCAAACTGGGGGTAGCTGGAACCATCAAAGCACTAGATATTGATACCACATTCTTTACCGGAAACTATCCAGCTTCTGCTGCAGTTGAAGCCTGCTATGCACCAAATGGTGACTTAAGCACCGCAACCTGGCACTCAATTTTACCAAACAGTATATTAGGTCCGAGCCAGCATCATATTTTTAATATTGATTCAGACGAAGTCTTTACACATGTACGCCTAAATATTTTCCCTGACGGGGGTGTAGCTCGCTTTAAAGTCTATGGTGAAGTAAAAATTCAGGTTCAGGACAGCAATCAGGTGATTGATCTGGTCGCTCTGGAAAATGGCGGTCGTGTCATTGCCTATAGTGATGCGCACTTTGGTCATCCACGTAATCTGATTAATCCGGGGCGTGGCATCAATATGGGTGATGGCTGGGAAACCAAGCGCCGTCGTGCACCCGGCTTTGACTGGTGTATCTTGGCTCTGGGTCAGAGTGGTCAGATTGAAAAAATTGAGATTGATACCGCGCATTTTAAAGGTAACTTTCCTGCTCAAGTCTCTATCCAAGCGATTTATATTGAAGATGCGACTGACCAGCAGTTAATTCCGCAAAGTATGTTCTGGCCATTCCTGCTTGAAGCACAAGAGATGCAGATGGATCATATTCATAGCTTTGTTGAGGAAATCTTAAAACAGGGAAAAATTTCTCATATTCGGGTGAACATGATTCCGGATGGTGGCATTAGCCGGATTCGACTGTGGGGAAAAGTTGCCTGAGTAATTATATCTATGAGCATGCAAACCATAAAAATACAGCCCTTAACTGCTGAAAGTTTCTTGCCTTATGGCGAGGTCATTGCCTGCGAAGGCAATGATTTTTTCCATATTAATGATCAGCAGACCGAGCGTTATCATGCTCTGGCGGTTGCTGAAACAGATGCTAAAGTTGGTCTAAGTATTTTTAGAAATATTCAGACTACAGCCATTCCCTTTGCAATCGAAATGCTGGAACGTCACCCTGTCGGTTCACAAGCGTTCATCCCGATGCAGGGCCAGAAATTTCTAATTGTGGTTGCGCCTAATCTGGATCATGAAAAGCCTGATCTCAGTCAAATTCAGGCTTTTATCAGTAATGGTACACAAAGTGTAAATTACCGTGCCGGTACCTGGCATCATCCTTTGCTGACCTTTGAAGCTCCGAGTGATTTTGTGGTGATCGATCGGATCGGCACTGGTCCAAACTGTGATGTTTATACTTTTCCTGAAAAGATTTTTATCGAAAATTAAACCCATTAAAAAGCCCTTATTGATAAGGGCTTTTTAATTTCTTATTTCTTATTTTAGAAATGATATTTCACTAAAGCACTCACGTTATTTTCATCTGCATCCGGAATACCGTATTTGTTATTCCAAACCGAATGCTCAATACCGAGATATAAATTGGTGTCAGGAGAAATATGCTTGCCGACATTCCATTTCCACTGAGTCGTCCAGTTCATCTCGCTCGCATGATCATCTTCAGCAGTTGACCAGTCCAGGAAGCCATCTACCAGGAATTCTTCTGTACCCAGTTTAAATGGCACACCATAAGTCAAGGTAAGCTGATAGTCATCTTCCATATTTTCATTATTTACACGATAAAGATTCACGCTGGCATAATTGAATTTTGGAATAGCCAGGTCGAAACCTACACCGTACAGGAAGTTATCAAAACCTTCACCACCTTCCCAAGTCGTTGCGACCAGCACATCTTTCACTGGACCGAATGCCAGCTTTTGACCTGAAACTTCACCCAGACTTAAACGTGGTGAAAATTCAAAATAGCTTGATTTAATATCATCGGAACCACGCATACGGTCAATGAAAAAGAAGACATCTGCATATTTAACTTTTGCAGCGTATTCAACAGTTAGGGTTGCCTGTTTTTTATCTACAACTTCATAGTTTTCCCCATAAAGCCCAGTAACGCTAAAATCCTGCCAGACTGGTTTTGCCTGTGCAGATGCTGCACCCAATGCAAGTAATGTTGCAGCAGCAACTTGAGTAAATTTCATAAATAAGGTTCCCCAATGGAATTAAAAATCTCATTCTGGATTAAGCAAGAACAAAGCCAACTTTTTTAATTTTTGATAAAAAAAGCCCATGACTGGCATGGGCATATGGAGGAAATCATACTTTAATGCAGCGTTTCTGCAATCTTTTCCGGAACCTCTGTTTTCGACTTGAACATTGGCAGATGATTAAACAGAATGTTTAAAAGGATCGCCATTAAACAGGTTGAACTGATGCCAGAATGAAATAGGGTTTGAAACCATTTTGGAAAATTAGCATAGAAAGAATAGTCAATAATCGGGATCATGCCGGCTGCAATTGAAGTTGCAACAATAATCAAATTCTTTTGCTCGTTATAATCAATTTTTGCCAGAGTTCGGATGCCGCTTGCAGCCACTGTACCAAATAGCACCAATCCTGCACCACCAAGTACCGGAACCGGAATTGCGGCGATTAGTCGGCCCATAATTGGAAGTAATCCCAAAACCACTAAAATCATACCGCCAGCAGCGACCACAAAACGGCTTTTAATCCCGGTAATGGCTACCAGCCCGACGTTCTGTGCAAAAGCACTTTGCATGAATGAACCAAAAATCGGTGCAACTGCACTTGAGAACATATCTGCACGCAGACCATTGGAAATACGTTCTGAATCTACTTTGGTTCCAACAATTTCACCCACAGCAATAATATCAGCTGTTGTTTCAGTCATAATCACCAGCGTCACGATCAGCATGGAAATGATTGCACTGAGTTCAAAAGTTGGCATGCCGAAAGCAAAGAAACTCGGAAATTGTACCCATGCACCATTGCCGACTTTACTAAAATCGCCAAAACCAAACAGATAAGCCAGCATTGAACCCAATACGATCGCCAATAAAATAGACAGGCGACGAATCGAGGCATTTCTACTCAAGTTTAGACAGATCACAATGGCCAAGGTCATCACGGCCAAACTGATATTTTCTACACTTCCCCATTCAGGTGCATTTTTATTGCCCCCCATCATCCAGCGAACGGCTACGGGTAAAAGTGATAAACCGATAATCGTGATCACACAGCCGGTCACGACTGGCGGGAAAAAACGGATAATTCTAGAAAAATAAGGCGCAAGGAAGAAACCAATTAATGAAGCTATGATGACTGCACCATAAACAGCTGATAAGCCGCCACCTGTAGTTACAATCGCCACCATCGTCGCCACACCCGCAAAGGAAACCCCTTGTACCAGTGGCAATTTAGCCCCGATATATTTCATTCCAATGGTTTGTAAAATCGTAGCCAGACCGCCAACAAACAATGCAGCCGCAATCAATAAACCGATTTGTGTAGCTTCCAAACCTGCGGCAGTACCCACAATGAGTGGTGGTGCGATAATACCACCGTACATGGTCAATACATGTTGCAAGCCATAGGCTGCACTTTTGCCTGCGCCCAGATATTCATGTTCTGGTGAAATGTTTGTGCTTTGTTCTGTCATTCTTTTTCTCTCCCTGAAAGCTTGAATAAAAAAATCAGCTTCCGCGATATGTGGAGTACGCGAATGGGCTGATCAGTAAAGGAATATGAAAGTGCTGAGAGGCATCTTTCACCTGAAAATGAATGACTGCTTTAGGAAAGAAAGTTTCTAGACCTAAGCCTTCAAAATAATCAGAAGTAGCAAATTCAAGACTGTATTTACCTTCCTCAAATTCGGTTAAACCAAAATCTGTGACTCGACCATCTGCATTGGTAAATGCTTTTCCGAGTAATTCACCTTCTTCATCAAAGAGTTTGATTAAAACATGTGCTGCAGGTTTACCGAGATGCGTATCTAAAATATGAGTGCTGATCATGCTTGCAGCTCCTGTGACAGTCTTAATAAAGCGATTTCCGCCAGTTGCGTATGAACAATACCTTTTTCAGTTTCCGGATCATTAGCTAAACGATCTTTCAAGGCATTCAGCACTTCTTGGCTATTTAGACCAGCCGCTTTAATCAGGAAGATATAACCGTATTTTTTTTCATAAGCGATATTGCCTTCTAGCAAAGCTTGCTGAGTTGCTTCGTCCTGAGTTATCGCAGCCTGTTCACGATTGGAAAAGTTTTTTTCAACTTCGCTTAATTCAGCCTGTGCCTTTTTTTCGCCAATACGTGGATGATTATCCAAAGCTGCTTTGATTTCGTCCCAGGTCCAGGTTGTAGCCTGTTGTCTGGCTATATTCAATACATCTTCAACAGATGTATAAGGACGCTTTGCTTCAATCTGGGTCGACCAGCTCGGTATTTGCACACAGTGCTTTAAAAAGGTAATGGCCTCTTCTAGAGATGCCTGATTAAATTCAACGAGTTGCACTATTAAATCGCCTGATGATATTCATTTTTTGTTCAGTACAGGTTTTGCAATAACAGTGCCAAATCGTCTTGATCTTATATTTTTATATGATGTATAAAGCAAAAAAAGAGAACTCAAGGTCATTGCTGTCCCACAATTTTTCACAAGAGGAAGCTCAAATGAGCTTCCTCTTGTTTTATGGGTATTTTATCGGGTGAAAATAAAGCTTTTAAAGTTCTTCTTTCAAACAAATTCACTTGAATTATTCTGAGTAAACGTTGAACTGTCCAACCTGTTTTTCCTAAAT